>CALURE010000189.1 GCA_944323095.1 Candidatus Gastranaerophilales bacterium | reverse complement strand
TTATATAGCAAGCCCGCTATATTCATTGTATAATGTACAAAAAGGGAAATATCATGACTAAACTTGAAAAAATCATAAAAGTTGCACGCGGAGCAGAAAAAGCTGATCTGGTAATAAAAAATGCCAGTATCATAAATGTGCTGTCTGAAGAAATTCATAAAGGCGATATAGCTGTCTCTGACGGAATAATTGCAGGGATTGCAGAAGGATATGATGGCAAAAAAGAAATTGATGTAAAAGGCGCTTATGTATCTCCTGCCTTTATTGACGGCCATGTGCACCTTGAAAGTTCAATGCTTCTTCCTCATGAATTTGCAAAAGCCGTTGTGCCGTGCGGCACTACTACAGTTATAACCGATCCGCATGAAATTTCAAATGTTCTGGGACTTCACGGAATAAGCTATATGCACGAAGCAGTAAAATATTTACCGCTGAATGTTTATACAATGCTGCCTTCATGTGTTCCGGCTACCCCTTATGAAACATCAGGATTTGATCTCAATAGCTATGACCTTGCACTTTTGATAGACAGCCCGTGGGTTCTCGGTATTGCAGAAATGATGAATTATTCAGGGCTTCTTAATCTTGATAAAAATGTACTTGCAAAACTTGACCTTGCAAAGTCTAAAGGCAAAAGAATAGACGGTCATGCTCCGTTTTTGAGCGGAAAAGACCTGTGCGCTTATGCCGCAAGCGGGGTTAAATCAGATCATGAATGTACAAACCCCGAAGAAGCAACCGAAAAAATTCGTCTCGGTATGTATATTATGATTAGAGAAGGTACAGCAGCAAAAGATTTAGATGCACTAATTCCTGTACTCAAAGAAAAAAATACCAGAAAATGTATGTTTGTAACAGATGACAGGCATCCTAAAGATTTGAAAGTTCATATCAATGATATGGTAAGACGCACGGTAGAAGCAGGAGTTGACGTTATAAAAGCCATTCAAATAGGAAGCCTTAATACTGCAGAATATTTCGGGTTAAAAAATCAAGGTGCAATAGCACCGGGCTACAGGGCAGATATGCTTATTCTGCCTGATTTAAAAACATTTAAGCCTGACACGGTTATAAAAGACGGGAAAATAGTTGCACAAAACGGTGAACTCTTAAAATCATTTACAAAATTCGAAAAACCCTCGGTCAGAAGCTCTATAAATGTACGCTGGATTGAGAAAAAAGATTTTAGAATAAAAGGAACTTCAAAATTTGTAAATACAATTGAAATTATTCCGCATCAGCTTGTTACAAAATCTTCTGTGTGCGAAGCAAAATTGGAAAACGGACTTTTGAACAGCAACACAGAAACAGACACTCTGAAAATTATTGTAATGGAACGTCACAGAGCAACAGGAAATATCGGTAAAGGCTTTGTAAAAGGATTTAATCTAAAATCAGGTGCAATAGCATCAACTGTTGCCCATGATTCTCATAATATGATTATTGTCGGGACAAACGATTTTGATATGTACACGGCGGCTGTCGAACTTGTTAAAATGCAGGGGGGTAAAGTTGTTATAAAAGATGGTAAAGTAATTGCAAAACTTCCGCTTCCAATTGCGGGTCTGATTTCAGACAAAGACTTTGATTATGTTGTAAAACACTGTGAAGAATTGAATTATGCCGTAAAAGAGTTAGGCTGTAAACTTGATGATGCGTTTATGACAATGAGCTTTCTGTCTCTGCCTGTAATTCCCGAATTGAAAATTACTGACAAAGGCTTGTTCAGTACCAAAAAATGGAATTTTGTAAAAATTAATCCTTGAAAATTGGAATTTATATAGAAAACAAGGTGGGAACGCTTACGCTTATCCCACCCTACTAGCTCCCTCTCCCATGGGAGAGGGCAGGGGTGAGGGCTGATTTTATCATCTTGGCTCTGCATAATCACCCACCCCCTTCCCTCAAGGGAGGGGAATTCTTTTTTGTCCTCTTGCCCCTTTGGGGAGAGAGTTAGAGAGAGGGGCTTATCAGAAGATAGGAGGGTAAGAGGATTAGAAGATAGGTTTTTTAATGTAAATGGCTTACCTTCCAAGCTTCCGACCTTCTAAACTTCCTGACTTCTGAAAGTCACCCCTGAAATAAATTCAGGGGTGACGTAAAAAATATTTAATTATTCATCAATTGTTGTTGTGGATATATTTTGTATTGTCTGAACAATCGGCTGGTCTTTTTCTATCAAGCTTAAGTATAATAACTTGTTAGCTGTAGCCTGATCAAGATCTATGAACTGTCCTCCGGCTTTTACATCACTTGCTGATACAATCTTGACATTTGCATTAATTTCGAGATCTCCGTAAGTTAAATGTACCGGAACTATATCGCCGACTTTCAGCTTTTTATTGTGTTTGAGGGATACACCGCCTCTTGAGATATCAGATATAGCTATAACATCATCTGTTGACTCAAATGTAATCAAATTCTGATTGTTTTCTGCATCAAATCTCATAAACTGACGTTTATCTATTGAGTCCACTCTGTCACTTACAACACGCTGTTTGTATGCATAAGCTCCATAGTTAAGGTTCGGAATTACAGGCAGTTCCTCATCTGTATCTGAATCAACATCCGTATCAGTGTCTGTATCTGTATCGTTATCGGTATCACTATCCAGATCGTCATCACTGTCATTGTCGCTGTCAGTATCTGAATCGCTGTCTATATCGTTATCTGCGTCGTTATCCGTGTCATTATCCGCATCTGTATCATTGTCTGAGTCGCTATCAGAATCGCTGTCATTATCATTGTCTGCGTCAGTGTCTGAATCTGCATCTGTATCATTGTCGGTATCACTATCCAGATCGTCGTCACTGTCATTGTCACTGTCAGTATCTGAATCGCTGTCTATATCATTATCTGCATCGTTATCCGTGTCATTATCCGCATCTGTATCGTTATCGGTATCGCTATCAGAATCGCTGTCATTATCATTGTCCGCGTCAGTATCTGAATCCGCATCTGTATCATTATCGGTATCACTATCCAGATCGTCATCACTGTCATTATCACTGTCAGTATCTGAATCACTGTCTATATCGTTATCTGCGTCGTTATCCGTGTCATTATCCGCGTCGGTATCGTTATCGGTATCACTATCAGAATCGCTGTCATTATCATTGTCCGCGTCAGTATCTGAATCTGCATCTGTATCATTATCAGTATCTGAATCCAGATCGTCGTCACTGTCATTGTCACTGTCAGTATCTGAATCGCTGTCTATATCATTATCCGCATCGTTATCAGTATCATTATCGGCATCTGTATCGTTATCGGAATCGCTGTCATTATCGGTGTCGACAACATCTTCTTTATCTTCGGGAACTACAAGGTTATCATCATCATTTTCATCACCCTGTTCATCATACGTAGGTGTATCTACGTAATCACCGTCTTCATCTTTTACACCGTCATAACCGTCGTCAAAGCCCTGTGAACTGCCGCCGTAATAGTAGTTGCGTTCATCTTCTTCTTTGCCGATTGCCGTTACATCTTCAGGACGTACTGCTTTTGCCCTGATTGATACAGGTTTGCTGCTATCTGTTGCATTTGTTATTTTATTTGTTCTGCTGTCTTCTTCAAAATAAGAAGGATTAAATTTATGCCCTGAGGGATTAGAAGGATTTGAATTTTCAATTTCACCTCTATCATTGCCCATATGGAAGTGGTAGCCGCCTGCATATGCATTATCTGCAACAAGGGTTAAATCCTGTTCGTGAGCGGGTCTGCCTTCACCTTTACCTTGCAATGTACCGTTTTTAACGATAATTGTAGAATCTGCACGATTATTCCAGTCAGTGCCAAGATCTAGAGCAGTTAACTTTGCTGATGTCGGATGAGCATTGTTGTTCGGTCCAAAGTAGTCTTCTGTATAAGTTCCGTATGAAGGAGCTTCGCCCAAATGTTCTACATAAAGGTTTTTGCCTCTTGTGGTAATATTTATGGTTCCGTCTGCTGTAGTTTCTCTAATGTATGTATCACCTGAGAATTCTGCATTTACAGAACCTTCGCGTGAAATCAAAGCTCCGACATTTGTATCAAGTTTTTGCCCGGATGCCGAGTCCATACCTTTAACGTTAATATCACCTATAGCAAGCATATCAGTGCCGTAAGATGCGTTATCGGTATAATTAAGCTGACCGTTAACACTGCCATAGCTTCCTTGAGTTTGTCTGAATGTCAAAGCATTATCTGCAGAACCGATATTTCCGCTTGCGATCAATGAAACACCTTTGCCTTCAATATTCGGAGTATTAGAATTTGTTGAAGCGTTTATAATATCATAGTCAGTATTTCCGCTGCTTGCAGAATCCGCAAGAACAGTTGTTCTGCCTTGAGATGAAATTGTATTTACTTTTAAATTTTTGCCTATACTTGCAATATTAGCAGAAGAATTTGTACCTGTGCTTTTTGCAGTAACAACACCGTCAACTGCAATGTTTAAAGATTTTTCCAAATCTCTTTGAGCCTTCCAGATACCTGTATAATGTCCATCCTGATTACCTAAATCAGTCCCGATAGAACCGTTTGTAACATTGATGTTCAAATCAGCACCGTTAGTTGTGTTAATTAATACATTAGAAACACCATTGTTTAAAAGGTCTCCGCCTGTGACATCTATATTAACATCAGCGTTTGACTGAATATTATTTGATTTGCCTGCATAACCGATTTTCATATCGGAATTTTTGTTGGTAAACTGAACAGTATTTGTTTGATTTCCATGATTAATATTTATCTGCCCTTGAATATCCATACCACCGGTAGAAGTATTTGAAACAAGCAAATTTGAATTAGCATTATTATTTTTAGCGCCTGATTCAATAAGACCGGTAGAAGCAACAAGCAATTTACCGCCGGTGTTTGTAACGGTCAATTTGCCGTTGGGGTTGGAAACCCCGCCTGCAATATTAATGCCTGAAGCTCCGCTGTTCTCTATTGTAATATCACCTTTGCCGAAGTTTTTAACTGCAGCACCGTTAGCAACAGATGTGCCTGTAACGGATTTAATGGAAATGTTACCGTTGTTGTTAACAAATTGGCTGCCGGAAGCCATGTTATCTGTATTAACAAGTGTATCAAACAAAGTATTTGCCGCAGTATGGCCTGTCAGAATATCAGAAGTCTGAGACTTGTAACCTGTGCCTAATCCTGCAACAACAAGTCCGTTAACATTGACCTGTCCGCCTTGTAAATTGACGTCCCCGCGTGCAGCAATCAACCCGCCTTTACCGGTACTGTCAGCACCGTTAATTGTTATTGGGCCGCCGACTTCTGAGCCATTTTTGAGAGTTAGAACACTTCCATCACCGGCAGTTAATGTTGAAGTGTTAAATGTCTTGTCTGTATTATTTGCAACAAATACACTGTCGCTGTATTCTTTATTTAATGTATATTTGCCCTCAGTAGGAGGATCATTTTCGTTAATTGTGACACCAGTTAATCTGCCTTCTTGTGTTGTAGGCAAATTCAAATATTTTGTTAAACTATCATAAGAAGTTTGTGTCGGAGAAATCACCGATAAACTTCCGACATTCAAAACACCTGATGCACCAACAACAAGACCGCCGGGAGAAATAATCATCAAATTACCGTCTGATTTCAAGGGCCCGCCAGCACTTTGCAATGCATTAACAATACCGTTTACATTAACCCCCTGATTAACAAGTGCTATAAATGTATTAATAGCTTTTGCCTGAGCATCAGGTGTTAGATGCGCACTGTGTGTTTTATTATCAGCATTCCAATCCACATTAATACCTGACTGGTTTATATAGCTGTATATAAAGTTTAAAACATCACCTTTGCTAAGATCAATTTGATCAAAGTGTTTAAAACCTGTTTGACCGTTAACCGCATCAGGACCAATGTTCCATGTGTTATCGCCGACACTCGGTTTAATTGCAGATCCGTCTGCATTAGTTATCGTTGATGCCAGAACCTGATAAGCAAATGATTGCTGCATCACAAGCAAAAAGCTTAATATAAATGCTGTTATTCTTTTTCTGTTTATTTTCCTTATCTTCATCATAAACCTCGAATGTCCGATTTTGCACATGAACACTTATTACATGTATATAAACGGTTTTTAGGGGAAATTCTTTACTATTTTCGCACAAATATTTACAAAAGTTTATATTTATTTTTATTTTAACTTTACGAAATGACTGAATACTTTCTCTCTCATTAGTGAGAGATTGGGGCGGGTATTGATTGTTACCCACCCTCTTATCCTTTCCTAATAAGGGAAGGATGGTTTTCATTACTCCCTCACTGATTAGGGAGGGACGGGGTGGGTGATAGTAAGCCCTCACCCCAACCCTCTCCCATGGGAGAGGGAGTATTTCGTCATTCTGAGGCAGCGTAGCCGCTGCACCCGTGACATAGAAATTATACAAACTTGCACAGTCTTAACTAAAGAAGGAGCGTGCCGCTCCCGAAAGAATCCAGCTTATGATAGCAGACGGAGGTCAGGA
>CALURE010000188.1 GCA_944323095.1 Candidatus Gastranaerophilales bacterium | reverse complement strand
GTTTCAAAAGAAATATATAACAAAGCAAAAAATGAAATGCTAAATTTTGAAAATGAACAAATGAAATTTTAGGAGTTATGAAGATGACAATAAACAGCAAGCAAAAGGGAGCAAGATTTGAAAGACAGCTTGCCGGACTGTTAAGAGAACACGGATTTGAAAGCAGGAGATCTGTTCAGTACTGCGGTGCAAACGGTGATGCTGATGTGATAGGCGTTCCAGGAGTTCATATCGAGGCAAAGGCGGTTGAAAAGCTAAACATTCATGAAGCAATGGAGCAGTCCATAAAAGATGCAAGAGACGGTGAAGCTCCTGTGGTGATCCACAAGAAGAACCGGAAGCCTATACTTGTCACGATGCTGTTTGAGGACTGGATTGAATTTTATAAAAAAGGGCTGCTGGAATATCGTATTCCTGAGAGCGAGATTGAAAGGTTAAAGCGGGGCGAGTAAAATCGCCCTAAAAAAACGCTTGCAATTTGTCGCAAAATAATGTATAATTACAAATAAGGAGGTGAACATATGCTATATACAACTAAGGAAATTGCTCAGATTTTGAAATTCAAGGAAACAACAATCAGGAGCAAAATCAGGGACGGAAAGATTAAAGCTGTTAAAATCTGCGGTGAATATAGAATCACTGATGAAGAGTTGGAACGATTGAAGATGGGTAAATAAGATGAAAGCAACATGGAGAATTAATGGTATATTTAAGGCTGACGCAGATAAAGTTTATAATGAAATAAAATCTATTGGAGATGAAGTTACTCCGGAACAGATTTTAGAAAAAGCAAGAAATAAAAATACAGAACTTTATAAGTGTTTTGAATGGGATGATAGTAAAGCTGCTGAAAAGTGGAGATTACATCAAGCGAGAAACATTACAGTGCAACTTGTAATTGCACATGAATGCAATACAGAAACACCTATAAGAATTTTTAGTAAAACAACTGAAAAATCAGGATATAAAGAAACTATTAAAATTGTACATAACAAAGACGAGTACAAACAGTTGCTTGAAAGAGCATACGCAGAACTGAAAGAGTTTAAGCGTAAATATGCAAGCTTGAAAGAACTTGATTATATTATTTCACTTATTGATTAAATTAAAACATAGTAGGCATGATAGACGATATAATGTTCTGTTTTGTTCTGTGATGTATTATTATGTGCTATTTTTTGGTGAGCTATAATTTAATTTTATAAGTTATTATAACGGCATTATACCATCTATCATGCCTACTATAAAAACAACATACAACATAATTTCTACCACATATCAGACGGTATAATGCCGTTAGTGCAGAATAGAAAACAACACAAGGTAGCATAGAACAAAACACAAAAGGACAATATAAAACAACACATTATATCGTCTGATATGTGGTAGAAGAATATAGGAGGAAAAAAGAAATGGAAAAACAGGAAATTATTGAATTAAAACCTATTGACTTTAGAACAGCAAGAATAACAATTGTAGGTGATGGAGATATTGTTCTGAACAAAATGAACGATGTAACCGCAAGACAGCTTACAGACCAACGAAAGAGCAAAGCTAAAAAGATTGAAGAAGTTAATATGTGGGAAGAGATTATTACTGCTATGCACTGGAAATATGGAAAGCCTACAGATTACAGTGAGGAAGGATTAAGACAGGCTTTGCATGATAATGCACCATGTATTACAGCGTTCGGGATGAAAAAGTCTTTTGGAGATGCAGTTGTAAGGAACGAAATCGACAAGTACAAAACAAAGTTTGATGCTTCACTCAACATTGTAGAGGATCTAATACCTATTCACTTTGCGGAACATTTCATAGATGAAAAGTTAATGTCTCCAAAGAAGGGAAGCCCTGTGCTTGTTAGACTTAATAGGTTTAGTGGCTGGAGTGCAACTTTTACAATTAGATATGTAAACGGTGGTACATATTCATTAGAACAGATTATCAATATTATAAACCTTGCAGGGTTCGGTATGGGAATAGGAAGTGGAAGAACAAGCGGATATGGAAAATATCATGTAGAAAATGTAGAGTAAAACTTAAGGGCGATTTTATTCGCCCTAAAAAAATGCTTGCAATATCTTATATTATCTGCTATAATCTAATAAAGGAGGTGATTATATGTATACAGTTAGAGAAGTTGCAAAAATACTAAAACTTCATTACGATACTGTCCGCAGGAAAATTAAGGCCGGACAGATTAAGGCTGTGAAAATTGGTGGAACAATCAGAATCAGCGAAGAAGAAGTGGAAAGGCTGAAACGGGGTGAGTAAATGGCAGAACGCAGAATGTTTGCGAAATCAATAGTTGATAGCGATTTATTTCTTGACATGCCAGTATCTGCAAGGCTTTTGTACTATGACTTGGGTATGAGGGCGGATGATGATGGATTTATAAATAGTCCAAAACGAACAATGAAAATAACGGGTGCATCAGATGATGATATGAGGCTCCTGATTGCAAAGCAGTTTGTTATACCATTTGAAAGCGGTGTAGTCGTTATAAAACATTGGAAAATACACAACTACATTCAAAAAGACA
>CALURE010000187.1 GCA_944323095.1 Candidatus Gastranaerophilales bacterium | reverse complement strand
GATATGCAGTTATGTTCTTTTACCACTAAAACTCCATATGTGCAAAATTTCTTAAATGCACTCGCAACTCAATATGCGAGAAACACTATATTAAACATGTGGACTGTTCTGGGATCCGCTTTACATTATGGAATTAAGCATGAAAAACTTCCGCCATTATTGTTGGAAGGTGTACGTATTCCGAATGAAATGCAGGTTGCCGTTAAGAAAAAAGAAGTCCCATTCTTAGACTCAGAATGGATTCCTAAAATATACAATGAGATAAAATCCACGTATAAAAACGGTAATCCTAAATATCAAGCAGAGGGATATGCAATTCTCATGTTCATTAATACAGGCTTACGATTAGGTGAGTTAAAAGCTGAACGATGGAATGACATTAAAAGCATAAATGATAGGAAAAGCATTAGAGTAGATGAATCCATTGCAGATATCAAATATAAACATCAGCCAAGAAAACGACTTGTGAAAAGTCCAAAAAATGAAACGAGTGTGCGCGAAATTCCACTAAATAATATTGCTTGTGAAGTACTCGATTATTTCGATAAGCTTAATCCAGAACATAAACCACAAGATTTTATTTTTTTGAACAGTAAAAAGAATCCTATACGGCAACAAACATTGCATAGGACATTAAAGCGTATATTAAATAATATAGGATATCCTAATATAGAAGGCGTCAGTATACACTCGTTGCGGCATACATTTGGTTCATTACTTTATAAAAAAGGTGTAGATTTAAAAACTATCTCTGTTTTATTAGGACATAAAAATGTTAGAACAACTGAACAAATTTATGTTGGCATTACTAAAGAACAAAAACAAAATGCCGTAGACGTTCTCGATAGTTTGATATAATCGTAAAAAATAGGGCAGAAGAGTATTAAACTCAACTGCCCTTAAATTACATATATTATTTCTGATTATTGCACCATTGCTGAAGTTTTTTGATACAAGGTGATTTGGCACTAAACACACCGTCCTGAGTGCATCCCATCCATTTCTGAATTTTCTTAATCGTATCAGGCCCAATATGACCGTCCTGCGTCGCGCCAACCTTTTTCTGAATGGCTTTGATCAATGGGCTATTACCTGTTGGATTTTTCTCCCATTCCCAACCAGAATCAAGTCCTGGGTTCTGTGATTTATATGTAGAAAATTGATTTGAAACTTTTCCATCAACTGTTGTTTTAAAAATTTGTTGGAGACGTTTTGTTGTTGATGTTCCCCAGTATCCGTCAACTTTAAGTGTTACTTTAGAAGATGATGCAGATGAATTAGAAGAACTAGATGAATTTGTAGAAGACGCACTAGGATTAATCCATGCACCAGCTTTACCTTTTGTCTTGGTAATATTAATCATGTCATCAGATTTCTTATATATATAATATGTACCCGCTGGATAAGAACCAACAGAATTCTTTTGATTTTTAGCGTTTGCTGCATTCATATAAATTTTTGTAGATTTTGATAAGGTGTATTTTTCTGATGAGCTAGGTGTGGATGACGGTTTGGAAGATGAGGATGATGAAGATGTTCCAGAAACTTTAATATCAAAGCATTTTAAAATTCCTTTTGCAATTTCATCAATGTTCTCATTAAATATCTTTCTATCAGTTGCATTTGAAATGAATCCACACTCTACAAGTCTATATGAATACCCTTTTGCTGCGGCTCTTTTGGGATTAGCCAAGTCACTTCTTTTTACGATTGATTGAGATCTGCCCGGAAATACTTCTGAAATATATTTAGCCAAAGCCTTATCATATTGATCTGGGCTAAATGTAGAATTAATAATTACATGTCCACCCCTTGCGGATGCTGAAGCACTGTCCATGTGAAGCTCTATAATCTGCCAACTTTTTGAAATATTAAGGGAACTAATACCATTATCTGCATAATAATCTCTATTGACATCCCCCAACGTTACATTGTCTCCACCATACTGTTTAATCTTTTTTGCAAGAGCACGAACTCTTTCGGCTTCCGTATAACCTCCACCTGTCGCACCTGAATCGCCCGCTCCATGTCCTGCTATAACAAAAATATGTGCCATAATAAAATCTCCTTTCAAAAATTTGTAATAAATAAAAAGAACGCATTAACGAAAAACGAAAATACGTTCTTTTATATAAATTAAAAAACTATAATTATTTTTTACTTTTCATATAAATCCCAATAGGTTGGCTGTTGACTCGGTGGCCCCCAAACATTATTCGGGATCTTAGAAATATAAATCTGTCCATCGTTCGGATCTATTACAGGTTGGTCTGTCTGATATATACCCGATACTCCATCCCAAGGTTTCCACTCTTCATAACCGGTTTCTTCGTCGATTGTTATATGAGAATATAAAGCTGTTACCCCTTTCGAGTCAGGCGGATAAATCTCCTGTGACGTATGATCCTGACCAATTCGATATAACTCGTCTTTATATCTAATAATCTGATCTTTCTCGTAAAAAGTATCTTTTACCCATTCGTCAATCAAGAGAGATACGGATAACGCCTGTTCATCTGTAAGCGCTTTCGTATTTGCATTTATAAATAAGACAGCAACGGTTTGAAACTGACTCTGCCTTACGATACTTCGTTCCACTTCTTTTTGAGCATCTGAGATTGGAACTGGATCAAATATCAATTCCTTATCCACGATCCGATAACTATCCTGTTGCGAGAAATCGAAATCATCAGGAAACTCAAATTCGGTCATCCCTTCTGCATATTCTTCTTTACTGGTAGATGCGCAGATTCGTCCGTTTTCATCCAGTGATACATACATTTTGACTCCTCCTTTATAGTAAACCATAAATACTGTATACTTTTCGGTTGTCTTTGATTGATGTAACACCAGAGCTATTCAAAACAATATGTCGTACGCCATAGTTATAGCTCAAACTCGTTCCGCTGGAAGCGAATGACGCAACTATGAGACGAGTATCGTTGTTTCCAAGCGGAGATACCCCTATCCCAGAGAATACATTAGTTACGGATCGATACGCCGCTATAAAACGGTTTTCGCTCGAATCTCCGGCAGTGTCACTGACACCAATCAAAAGAATATTATAAAACGGTAGTTCGCTAATTGTCAGACTTCCACTCGTCCAAGTCCCCGTCCAGAGTTCTTTCATTACGCGACCTTTTAGACCACCACTGGTCCAGTTAAGTTCAACCTGATTTGAGGCATTCATTCTTAAAATATTTGTAAAATACCCACCCGTCAGCTTGCCTTGAAGCCATTTTCCATTATCCAACGCGATATCATCTAGTATTGTAGGACGATATACTCCTGGAACTGAGTTATTAAACCCTAAAAGATCCGTTCCAATGTCAGGAATTGAAAGTACAGAATTTATTGAAAATGATATGTTTTTTTCAAATACAGTATCGTAAGCCACTTCAAATCCTTTATTTGTCGCAGGTTTCCCAATGGCTACGCCTTTACCACCACTTAAAAAATCGATTTCAAAGGTCATAGCACCAAGAGTTTTAATAGCGATCGAGCTTCCATTTGAATCAGCCACTGTAATCATTACATTATATTGTGATTCCGAATCCAACGAACCTCCGAATATTTTTTGGGAAGTCCCGCTCGTTCCTGAAGCACTAATGCTCCCACCACTAATCCAAGAACTTGACGTTGAAAGCTTGTATTCTACTTTCATGGAACTCACAGGATATTCGGTAGACCAATTAAATATAATTTTCGCATAGGTACCGTCATCCGTATACGTGCCGGATGATGTGCATCGATCCAATGATGTTATTTCAATAATAGGTTTTACGTATGCTAACGACCATATTGCATATAGTGTAATAGCTGAATTTCCAGTATAATTTGATCCGGGTTCATATGCCACTGTAGTCGATGCGGCCGATGTTCCCCATCCAATGAAGTTATAATTAGTTCTCGTTGGTATAGAAGAGGTTAGAACTAAAGTAACACCGTATGTTTTAGTTTGCTTTCCGGGTGCACCAGAGCCACCATTAGCATCATACGTAACTGTATATGTATTTGCTTTCCATATTGCATACAATGTAATGGATGCATTAGCTGTATAATTTGCCCCTGCAGCATAATTAACTGATGTGTCACCAGAAGATGTACCCCATCCTTGAAATGTATAGCCAGTTCTTGTCGGTTTCGTCGTAGACAACTTAAGTGTTGTCCCGTAGGTCTTGGTCTGCTGACCAGGAGCCCCTGTACCGCCATTTGCATTATACTTAACCGCATAGGTTGGCTTTGGAACTTTTGCAATAACCTTGTTTCCAGCTATCTCTGATCTATATGTCTGTGAGCCCGTGTATTGTGCATACAGCGTTGAACCTAGCGTAAAATTTGCTCCATATGCTACATTTTTTGTAGCGTATCCTGAGTATCCATATTTACCAGTACCATTAATTGTTATATTACTTCCCCAAGACCGTGTTAAAGAAGTCCCATAGAAATTTCCGGTAGTAACTTGTACATAATATCTGTACTTATATTGGTAATATCCGTTACCAAGATTACTAGCAGTATATTCTAATACAACACGAAACTTTGAATTAGCAGTACCAGTTGTATTACCATATGCATTAGCCA
Source organism: Candidatus Gastranaerophilales bacterium (assembly GCA_944323095.1). Classification (GTDB taxonomy): domain Bacteria; phylum Cyanobacteriota; class Vampirovibrionia; order Gastranaerophilales; family Gastranaerophilaceae; genus Stercorousia. Next base: position 4,664 of record CALURE010000187.1, on the reverse strand, counting down.
TTTATTCAATTTCCTCCTATCCAGCGCAATCCCATATTTCCGTTTGAACGCTTTTTCCAAATAAAGCCAGAACCTGCACCAACCTTCATTTCATCTGTGACAACAGAGCTTTGGATATATAACTGCCGGTTTGTAATGTACGCGATTTTAACCCCGTCCTGTACGAAATCGATTGACTCGTTTGTAATTCGAAGCTTGAATGGACTGTCTTGTTTTCCCAACTCGATACACGGATTCCCTGTATCATCAGTAGACATTGTGATATAAGCTGTTTTTTGTGTAATATCATTAACCAACGAGTCAAGATTTGAAGTAATTTGATCCAATTCAGATATTTGGCTATCCGCATTTGCGATTGCATCTTTAGTCTCATCCAGACTATCTGTGATTGTATTAATATTGAATCTCCAACCATCTGATGTTTGCTCCATCATAGAGTTTCCGTCTTCATCGGTAACAAGCATAGAAATAGAATCCGCTAATTGAGTAATTGAAGATTCAACATTGCTGATTCGTTCCTCGTTTTCTGCTGCATTTCCTGCGGCTTCGTCGGCTGTCTGCTGCGCATTATCAATGTCATCTTTTACTTCATTCACAGCTTCCCATGAACTGTCACAAATTGGTTCAGTATATTCAGTTGAAACAGGATTTTTATAAACGATTTTGGATCTTGTCCATACATACATTCCATTGCTCCATGTCGGAGCTGTAGAAGACCATGATCCACCAGTCGGAGAATCCTTTGAAGTGGAAAGATAATATTCAGATGTGATAGATTCAATACCGGTTCCTTCTGTTCCGCTTTTACTAACAGAATATGATGTACTATCTGTACCATCTGTATAATTAATTATTGTACGTGTCCATAAATACTGACCATCAGATAACTGTGGAATAGATGTTTGCCATGTTCCTGTAGGAGTAGTTGTTCCAGAATTTGAAGCTTGATATCTAATCTCCGTTGATGCAATACCAACTCCACTTTCACCCGGAGGGCCTTGGATACTACCTACATTTTTCCACTGTGTGCTATCCCACACATATAAATTACCATTAACAATATATGCATCCCCTCTATTTCCCGTAGGATGATTTTGTTTCAGTTCTTCCTCGGAATCATAACTTCCCAAAATCGTAACACCTGTACCATCATTTCCTGATTTTGATACAGAATATGAAACTGTAGGATCTCCACTAGTATAAATAATTTCAGTTTTGCACCATAAATACTGTCCTGCAGGAACCGTAGGTACGGTATCACTCCATTCTCCAGTAGGGACAGAAGTGCCTGATGTGGAGACTTGGTATGAAACAGACGTAGATATAATTCCATTTCCAGTTTCGCCTTTTGCTCCAGCAATACATGTTGGATCACTTTCAACAACCGAACCATTTGCATATGTAGTTTTCGTTTTACTCCACATGTACTTACCATTTGTCCACTCCGGTGCGGTTTCAGTCCATTCTCCGCCAACTAATGAAGTTGTAGATGTAGACAAATAATATAAAATATCCGTGGATTGTACAGCATTTTCTTTGGTTACATAAGTATTAGATACAGTTGTTTTAAATCCCTCGGCATCTTGTTCTAGCCGAGAGATATTACCCGCATTATTTTCAACCTGAGTTTTTAATCCAGATGCCGTCTCCTCTAAAGAGGTGATGTTTCCTTCTGCATCTTCCACCCTTTGCTTGATGACCGTTACATCTTGAGTAATAGTTGTGATATTACCTGAAAGATCTGTTACGCTTTGACTAATTTCTCCGGCTGTCTGATTAAACTCAGAACGCAGAGTTTTTGAATTCTCATCAAGATCGTCATTTGTAACATAATTTTCTTCAACTGTCTGTCTGAATCCGTTTGCATCTTGCTCGATGTTTGATACCTTTTCTGACAAAGTTTGTACAGTAGAACCGTCTGCTTTAGTAGTAAGCGTGGTTTGTACATCAGATACAGTAGACCGAATTTCTCCTAAAGAAGTTTGCGTTTCAGCTACTTGATCACGAATTATTTTAACTGTCGTATTATCGTAATTATTAATTTGTGTAGTGATATCAGACTGCCACACTTTATCAGTAATGGATTTTTCAACGCTATCAACTTTGCTTTCGACTCCACTTATAGAAGTAGTAATCTCATCTATGATAGGACGCATATTATCAACATCAGTTAGAACTGGAACGGTATATATGTCTAACGCAGAAGTAATACCACCTGCCTTGTACAATGTACAACGAATACTGATTACATTGATTGAGGTTGGTGTGAACGTCACAGATTGCTCATCGGCAGAAGATAAATATGAAGTGTCGTATGTAGTGCCGTTTGTAGACTCTTCAATAATAAACATTCCAGAATATTCAGTTTTATCACCCGAATTACCTTCCATACTATACGCAGAGAATGTAATTGACTCCGGAGAAAATGTATCCTCGAAAGTCTTGCTTATAACCGGAGCAGACGATTCAAGCGAGTACAATGTAAATTGTCCTGCTTCACCGGTAGCGCCATCTTTTGTTTTTGTCCAGGTAAAATTCTTTATAACTTCACTCTCTCCGATAATAAATGTAATAACTACTTTGCCCTGTAGTACCTCGTCCCCGCCAAGATTAGACCCTCTGGCAACATTAAGAATAATTAAACCGTCTGTATCTGGAGTTGATCCAGTGTTTTGACCGAGCGTAATTCCTGATGGCAGAACTCCAACAGAAGCAGTACATGCGACTTTATTAAAACCTTCATAAGCAGCAAAAGGTATTTCAATCAAAAAGCTTTCTAACGTAACACCTTCGCTATTACATGGGATGTTTTGACTTTCATTTCCTAAACTAACATTTAATGCTGACTGACCTACTGAACCCGGCACGCCTTGCGGCACAGTATTCCATGACATATCTTTATAGAATATCAATCCATCTATCGAGATTGGAATTCTAAAATATCCATGTTTTGCCGTAATCTTGGTACTATCTGTAACACTTAACGTCACTGAATTAACCGTTTTAGAAACTGTGATGCCATTAGATGAACCAATCTCACCTATAACAAAATCATCACGTTCAGTTGCACCATAAAAAACACGTACATCAGTCGTGAAGGATTGATCTCCAATTGCTAAATTATCTTCATAGGAAACTGAAAACGAAATATTTTCATTAGATAAAATGATGGTGTAGGCATCCTCACCTTTGTCGCCTAGAATTTTACTCCAAGAATAGTCGTCTGGATTGTTTGATTCTTCAATTGAATCTTTATTATAAGCTATACCTATATAAACCGCACCCGTTGGATTATCAGTCAACGGATCCCCATTTGCATTTTGAGAATACTTAACCCATATATATTTAGAATCAGCAGGGATTCCATCTTCGCCGTTCTGCAATACAAGCATATCCAATTCATTACTAGAAAAAACCAAAGCATCACCCCTTTTCTATTCGTAGATTACAAGACAATTTCCAAGTTCATCTGTCAATAAAGCACCATTATCTAATAGATATTTCATCTGTTTTGTAGACTCGCCGCCTGAATCAAGGTCTAAATCAACCAGACACCGCAACCTTTTTCTGATAATAGAAGTTTCTATTGGAATCGTTATCGTTCGCTCGTTACCTATATCAGTCCAACTACCCGAATCATTTTCAATTACCTGCCACGTATATGAATTTGGTGTAATCTCATTAATTCCTTCATAAACAGTACAAGTACATAACGTTTCTGTAATAGAAGTATCTTCATTGAAGACAGTACCTTTTTCACTGGTAATCACAACTGATATTGCAGCTTGTCCAGTAGTACCTTCAGAATCCGATATTAAATAAATGGTTTGGATATCATAAAGAACGCCTGTTGTATCAGTTACTTTAACTGAAATAGAATCTCTATCAGACATATAAGATGATGGAATTGTAAAAGAAAGTTTATCTGGCGACACAAATTCCGTATTAATCACATTGTCAATATACCAGTTACCAACTTCGGCACCATTCTTAGTTACTGCCGTAAGTGTTATGGATGACGGTGTGACTGTACCTTGAATACTTTTAAAAATTTGTTCGCCCATTAATTCAATTGAGCCGAGCTTTGATTCAATCGAATCAACTCTGTCGTATACCGTATCGATTTTTTCAACTGTTTGTGTATAGGAGACTTCAAACTTATCGTCACCAAAATACATATTGCCGACTTGAAAGATTTTATTTCCGTCTTCATCTGTCCATTCCAAAATACCAGTCTTATCAATTTTGGATTCTGTAATAGCGCCATCTGACACCATATCTGTTTTTATAAGTCCATCTGATATCGCGGATTCTTTAATACCGTCGGCATCAATCAATACTCCTGTGCCTGTTTCGTCATACAACACAAAAGTAAATTCGTCATTGGCGTCACGGCCTATTTGAATGCGGATGTTACCATTTTTATCTTTGAACTGCATGGTATTACCCTCAATACTCATTCCACCATCTTTCGATGTTATATCGAATTTATTGGTATTAATACTTCCAGCCATTAAATCACTAACTGTAATTTGTGCTGCAATAACCTGTTTGATTACCGCTTCGTCTATCGACACATTTTCTGCCGTAAGTGAAATTATATGTCCCAACTCAGCACTAACATTTCCAGCCAATAAATTGTCTATCTGTGCTACCAAAGCAGA
>CALURE010000186.1 GCA_944323095.1 Candidatus Gastranaerophilales bacterium | reverse complement strand
CTACAAAATCACAAATTTTAAATGTAGTAAATCAGATTGCGGATAAACACGGAGTTAATGAAAAACTTGTTCAGGCTCTAATAAAGCAGGAATCGGGCTTTAACCCGAAAGCCAAATCAAAAGCGGGCGCAATGGGCTTGATGCAGTTAATGCCGTCTACCGCAAAGAATTTAGGAGTTCAGGATCCTTATAACATTGTCCAGAATGTAGAAGGCGGAGTTAAATATTTAAAATCAATGCTTGATAAATATAACGGGAATGTAATACTGGCTCTGGCTGCTTACAATGCAGGTCCGGGGGCAGTCGATAAATATGACGGAGTGCCGCCATATAAAGAAACTCAGAATTACGTAAAAAATATTCTTGCGAATTATTTATAGACGCATGAAAAGCAGATCCCGAAACAAGTTCGGGATGACAAACATAAAGTTTAAAAGAATTAGACACAGCGATGAAAAAGAACCAGTAATTTTACACTTTTGCATAAATTTGTTGTTTTTGCTACAATAAATTTAAAAGTAGGAAAGGCATCAAATGAAATTTTCGTCATCGTTTAAAGTAGGGCTTTTAACATTACTGGCATTAGTGCTTTTAATCGGCGTTGTATTTAAGGTTAAGGGACGTACTTTTTCATCTGCGGACAGGGTTGAGATAAAATTTAAAGATGTAAACGGCATGCGCCCCGGAGCAGGTGTACAGATGATGGGATTAAGAGTCGGACAGGTAGAAGAAGTTATACCTGTTATAGACGGTGAAGACAGTTATGTCAAGGTAAAATTTGTTATAACAGAGCCAAATGTTGATATCCCCAAAGCTTCAATGTTTTCAATACAGCAGTCAGGGCTTATCGGTGAACTTTTCTTAGAAATTACACCGCCCAAAACAAGAACGGTCTTTATCCCGATGGTAAATAAAGATATTCTCTATAAAGATGATGATGTTGAAATGAAACTCGATGAAAAGTTTTATGATGTCGGAAAAATTAAAGATATAGAAGTTGTATCAAAAGATGTTGTGCCCTATTCTGTAAAAGACAGAATAAAAACAAATTATGCTTATAAAATAGACTATGTCATTAATTTACCCGGTCTAATCCTGCCGGAATTTTTGAAAGGAAAAGTAGTTAGGGAAAACGGGACAAACAAACTCAGAATTACAACACTCGATGACGTAACACTTCCTTATCCAAAGCAAACATCACCTTATACAATAATAGAACCGATGCGTATAGCTGATTTTATGGACTGGCAGTACCGTGCTGCAGAATCTCTGACCGAAACAAACAAAAAGATAAACGATTTGCTGTCTGATCAGGTTATTGCAGAACTTAAAATGTCTGTAAAAAATATAAACTCTCTTACAGGTCAGACAAGCCAGACAATGAATAAGCTTAACAGCCTGATAGATGATTCAAGCAGCGATTTAAGACAGCTAATGGTAATGATGGACAAGGCCACAACCGATTTCAACATGCTGTCATATAATATTAACAACATAATAGGCGACCCACAGTTCAAAACTACAATGATCTCAACCGCAAATTCAATAGACAGACTTTCTCAAAATCTGAATAAAATCATAGGCGATGAACAGCAAGCTCAAGCTATGGCCGAAGACTTGCGTGCTATTACGCATAATGTCAATGAAATCAGCGGTTATGTAAATTCATTGACTAAAGATGATCAACTAAAAAAAGATATCAACAGAGCAGTAGCAAATGTTAATACTGCAATGGTTGATATTTCAACCACTCTTGAAACAGTTAACAAATTAACACCGGAAAACAAATCGGAACTACAATCAATTGTTGAAAATACACGTGTTACAACCTGCAATTTGAGAAAATTCTCCGAAAAATTGAATAAGAGATTTTTACTCTGGAGATTGATGTTCTAAAAAATTCTTTATCCTTCGCCCCTTGCGGGAGAAGTGGCAAAAATGGGAACAAAGAATAATTTGAATATAAAAACGGAAATTACTAAAATTCACTATAATAAAGGCGAAAAAGGTGCTCTTGTAAAAATTTTGGAATTTGCTTCCATATTTTACGGAATCGGGAGCAGATTTAAAAATCTGCTTTATGACAAAAATATTTTAAAGCCGAAAAAAGTTGAGGCATTTGTAATATCTGTCGGCAATATCACAACCGGCGGTGTAGGGAAAACCCCTGTAGTATCAGAAATTGCCGGATATTTTATATCAAAAGGTGAAAAAACAGCAATCGTTTCAAGAGGCTACGGCGGAAAACTTTCAAATAAAAATATTAACGTAATTTCTGACGGAGAAAAAATATTTTATAATGCGAGACTTTCCGGAGATGAACCTTTCTGGCTTGCCGCAAACACAAAGGGCGCCGTTGTTATAACATCCAAAAACAGATATAAGGCCTCTCAATATGCAATTGAAAAATTCGGGGTTACAAAAATTATACTGGATGACGGATTTCAGCACAGAAAACTCCACCGCGATTTAGATATTGTCTTAATGGACAGTGAAAAAGGTTTCGGCAACGAAAAGCTTCT
>CALURE010000185.1 GCA_944323095.1 Candidatus Gastranaerophilales bacterium | reverse complement strand
GAAACAAAAAATGCATTCTTTGAAATCTTTATGCATCCTGTTGAAGGAAGAAATCCTGTATCTGAAAACGCACTGCATTCAATTATTTTTGAAAAGCCTCTTGAAGAAAGAAATTATATCCTGAAAGAAATAAAATCAGCTCTGAAAAAAAATCCGAAATGCACAATAGGAATTCTTCTAAGAAGTAATTATCAGGTTGCACAATGGATTAATTTCATAAACAACAGTGGATTAAAAACGATTACAAGAAGCGAAAGCCTTGAACAAAAATCTATTTTTAGGGTAATTTTTGCTGTTATGCAGATGATTATAAATCCGTTTGACAACAATGTTATTGCTGATAATTATGAAATTCTTGCAGAATCAGGATTTTACAAACAGCGTCTTGGGCTTGAAATCAGAAAATACGAAAATCCTTTTATTCAAATTGACTGCGACAGTATTGAGAATGCACATCTTGCACAATTCTACTGGGATTTAACTTACTGGCTGTCATTCCCGCATCTTGCTCCGGAAGAACTCGCCATAAAAATAGGGCTTCACTATTTCACATCAGAAATAGAAAAGTCAAATGTTTACCTGATTTCAACATTGATTAAACGCTTAAGCTTGAATTATAAAGAATTTCCGGTTCTTATTGAGCGGCTTGGAGAACTTGCGAAAAAACCAAGTTTAAGCGGATTTAAATTCTTCTCTGAAGAAGATGAAAGCGATAAAGAATTTCTCGCCGGAAAAGTTCAAATTATGACACTGCACAAATCAAAAGGTGATGAATTTGATTACGTGTTTATCCCTGAAATGTCTGAAAAAAATCTTACACTCGATTTTAACCAAATAAAACTTAAAAATTCCGACTTTAACGAAAATTTAAAACGTTTAAATCCTGATTACAAACCAAAATCCGAATTTGATATGAAGCAGGAATTAGTCTCGGAAAACCTGAGACTCCTGTATGTTGCAATTACAAGAGCAAAAAAATATCTTTACTTTACTACAAGCAGAAAAGTTAAATCTTTTGAAAAAATTATTGAACAGGAGCCGAGTTTGATATTTACGGATATATTAGACTGTACGGAGGTATATGATGAATAGTTTTTCTCCGAATATGCTCAAAACCTTTGAAGCATGTCCGAAAAAATATTATTTTAAATATATTCAAAAAATTTCCGTCCCGCAAAAAAGCTCAGTGTTTGAAACGGGTAAAAAAGTTCATGCACTGGCGAACTATTATCTTCGCGGAGATGATATAACCAAAATGGAAAAAGCTTTGAACTCCGATGAAAAACTAATCTGGGAACAACTAAAAAACAATGAATTTTTCAAAAAAAGTTATATAAATTCAGAGTACAATCTCTCATGCAAAATCGGTGATTACTGGATTGGCGGACGGCTTGATGCTCTAATGAAAAGCAGAACAACAGGATTGTCTGAAGGCAAAAAGACCGGAAATTTAACCGAACAAAAATCTTCAACCATTCAACCATTCAACCATTCAACCAATTATTATATTCTTGATTATAAAACAGGCTCAATTCCCAAAAATCCTGAATACGATTATCAGACTATGGTTTATCTTTTATGTGCATCTAAATTATTAGAAAAACAGACTCTGAAACAAGTTCAGAGTGACGTAAGAAATATTAAATTTGTATATATTGATTTAAAAAATAATCAAAATTGCATAATTGATTTCATGCCTGAAAAAGAAAAAGAATATGAAAAAAAGATACTAGGGATTTGCAATAAAATAACAAATGCTCAACTTCCTGAAGAAATCGAGCATTCAAAAATGTGTGAATTTTGCGAACACAGAAAAATCTGTATTTAACTATAAACGGAAAGGATAATCATCCTTAAACACCCAGCCATCATATTCTAATAAACCTGTACATTCAGAGCCTCTGTCACCATTTTTACACCCTTCCAGTTTTTGTTCCCTTGTTACATTATTAGTCGAGCCCATACCACAAAAATGTCTGCCATTACACCATTCACCGGAGTTTGAGCATATTAAAAATCTGAACCAATCCCTCCCATGGGCATTTGGAGGTTTATCTCCATTAACATCAAAAAATAAATCCATACAATTACCTTTTACCATCCGAAAATATGAACCATCCGCAAGATATACCATTAATGCAGTATTTGAATTAGTTGCTCCATCATAACCATAATTTATATTTTTCAAATATGGCTTTAAATAAGTCTCGAACCATTTTACAAGATCTAGATTATTAGGCCCCGGAGTCATCCAGTCTTCAATAGGACCATTATCATTTTCAGACATAACTATAGCTTGTGACATTACTGAATTAAATTTTTTTAGGCGGCTTGAAAATTCAGTTTTTTTATAATTTGACATAAGTGTTGGTATTGTCAATGCAGCCACAACCCCAATTACACCCAGAGTGATTAAAACCTCCGCCAATGTAAATGCTGCTCGACGAATATTGTTAGAGTTATCTACGTGCGTAGCACCTTCTGCTAACGTAAATGCAAAAAACTTATGTAGTATTAAGTGAACAGGTGAATATGTTCGTTTCAGGGGTAAATTAATGTCATCCTGAACTTGTTTCAGGATCTCCTGCTCTATGACTGGCTCAGAATTGCCCCCCCCCCGCAAAACTCAATAAAATCAATACTCTCCATAAAAACTTCCTTTCTTTTTTATTTACATAA
>CALURE010000184.1 GCA_944323095.1 Candidatus Gastranaerophilales bacterium | reverse complement strand
TCTTCAAGCATATCTTCGCGTTTTGCTAGTTTTTGTTCCTGTCTTGCAAGCTCCTGACGTCTTTCTCTTTCTTCTTCATTAAGTTTTTCTCTGTCATTCTGCAATTCTTCAATTGCTTTAATTCTAGCTTCTTTAAGAAGCAGTTTTTCTTTTTCTTCCAATGCTTTTCTGTCTTTTTCAACGGCTTGAAGCACGGATTTGGTTTTGCTCTGCTGGACAAACAGCACAGCGATTAATGCTATTACTGCAATAACCGCAATAATCAATAAAAAGTCCATAAAGTTTTATACCTTATCCTTTTCTATTTTTTAATAATACACGCAATGCCCGATACATATAACCTATCGAGCTTCAATTAAATTTTATTTTAAGTGAATTTCATTGCATATATTTCCAAAAAATATTTACCTACTACATCTGTCAATATGATAGCATGCAAATATATATTTGTATAGTACAAATTTATTTTTTGATACATATTTTCAATTTTTTACGAAAAGTTTATACTGCCGCAAAAAATTTTATATACCTTTTTCTTCAAGATTTTTAAGAAACAATTCCTTTAAATTATTTAATTGTTCTTTAATCTGCTGTCCTGTTTTTCCATGTAATTCAGGATCTTCTATAATTTTGTTATGTCTTGCAGCTGCGTCAATTGCGAATTTTGTTGTAACACTGACAGGCTGATTAGAATAAAATTTATATTTTGCCGCTTTTGCCTTATCGGGTGTATGCTCAAAAATATGATTTGCTAAACTATATTCAGCTTTAAGAATACTATTTTCACTGTTAAAATTTCTTAAAAGATCAAGAAAAGGATTTTGCGATTTTTCATTTTTACTAAGTTTAAATTTATAAACAAGCTTGCTCAATTTATCATTAAAAACAGATACAAAACCATCACTACCACAGTCTATTACTGTAGTTCTGTCACCGAAACGTGACACATTATCAAGAATTTCTCCGACTTCTCCTACCTGAAAACCGTCAACAGCCTGCTTTACTGCCATTTTAACAGCTGAACCTTTTAACTGTGCAGTAAAATTTGGATTTAAACATCTTTTGGAATGATTATTTGAATTTACTGTTATATTCATATTACACCTCTTTTTTTACTTAACAGTTTTAAAATTACTAAAGAAAAATTTTTGTTATTTTGAAAATTATTTTTACAATTCTTTAAAAAAAGTGTAATGCATTATTCTTCACCTTCTAATAACATTTTTTATTTTTCAAACTTGATGATTTTCTAATTTATAAATTTTGATTTACAAAGTTTTATTAAAGTGTTATAATCTTAGCGCAAAAAAGGAGAGCAATATGAATATTAAAGTATCACAAGACGTAAAAAACACTCCTGCAGAAGTTATTGTCATCAACAAATTTGAAGGTGAAAAAACTTCTCAGGAGCTTGCCAATACTTATGCAGTAGATAAAGACCATTTTGAAGGCAAATTCGGCACAACATATTTACTGCACACTTTAGGACAAATTCCTGCCGGTAAAATCCTTGTTATAGGTTTCGGCAAAAAAGAAGAATTTGACCACAATAAAATGAGAGAAGCTGTCGCAAAAGCTGTTAAAAAGCTCCATCAGATTAAAGCAAAAAATGCGGTATTTGATTTTGATGTAAATGCAGATTACGGAAAATCTGCTGCAATCGGTGCAATGATTGCAGATTACGCATACGACAAATACAAATCCGAAAAAGCTCACCATCTTGATGAAATCACATTCGCAAGATTTTCTGAAAACGATGTTCAGGAAGGAATTGTGTTTGGCGAAGCAATGAAATTCACAAGAGATCTTGCAAATACACCTGCTCAAATTGCAACACCTTCAAAACTTGCAGAAATCGCGAAAGGTTTAGAAGGGATTGAAACTAAAGTATTTGATAAAGATGAAATCGAAAGAATGGGGATGGGCGCTTATTTAGCCGTAGGGCAGGGAAGCATACAGCCGCCAAAATTTATACACATGAAATACACAGGTAAAAACGTTAAGAAAAAAATTGCCCTTATCGGAAAAGGCATTTGCTTTGACTCAGGCGGACTTGATATCAAACCGCCATCATCAATGCTGACAATGAAAGATGATATGTCAGGCGCAGCATGTATTTTAGGTGTAATGAGAGCTTTAACGGAGCTTAAACCTGATATGGAAGTCCATGGAATTATCGCAGCCTGTGAAAATATGCCGTCAGGCTCATCTTACAAACCGGGCGACATTTTAACTGCCAAAAACGGAAAAACAATTGAAGTAGATAATACAGATGCTGAAGGCAGATTAACACTTGCAGATGCTCTCTGTTATGCGTGTGAGCTCGGTGTTGATGAAGTTATTGATATTGCAACTCTGACAGGCGCCTGTATGGTAGCTCTCGGAACAGTTGCATCAGGAATCATGGGCAATGATGAAGAAATGATAGGACGCTTGATTAAAACAGCAAAAGATTCAGGCGAAATTTACTGGCAGCTGCCGATGTTCAAAGAATATATGGACAGCCTTAAATCTGATATTGCGGATATGAAAAACACAGGATCACGCTACGGCGGAGCATCAACTGCAGGATTATTCTTACAGGAATTTGTAAAAGATACAAAATGGTGCCACATAGATATTGCAGGAACCGCCTATCTTGAAAAACCGCAGAAAGAATTTATATCAGGTGCGACAGGCGCAGGTGTCAGAACATTATTGAACTACGTAACAAGATAATAAATTTAAA
>CALURE010000183.1 GCA_944323095.1 Candidatus Gastranaerophilales bacterium | reverse complement strand
ATCAACCATATCAAACGGTTTTTCAATATCTTCCGTTGTTTCATAATCAAACGCTGTTAATTCAAATATTTTATCAATATCAGCTTTTCCGTTGAATAAATAAAATTTGTTCACGTTTTTCATGTAAAGCCCGAAGTTATTGTCATTGTCCAATTCTTTTAAAAATTCTTTTTTAATCTGGTTCTTAGAAAAGCCATCAAAAGTATAATCTTTTAAAAGTCTGCATTCTTTTTTCAAAGTTTCTAAAAGTACATATGGCTCAATCCATTTTGTTAATATTTTATGCATTAATAAAAATCCCCGTTTGCCCTAACTTTATATTTAAAATTATTACATGAAAAAATATTTTGTGCTATGCTTCATGTATCAAAAATTATTTATAAAAGGAGTAGAGATGAAAATTTGTGTAATTGGAACAGGATATGTTGGATTAGTCGTAGGAACATGCCTTGCAGAAATGGGTAATGACGTTATATGTGTGGATAATGATTTGAAAAAACTTGAAAAGCTTCATGAAGGAATAATTCCGATATATGAACCCGGTCTTGAAGAACTAATCAAGGCAAATGTCGCAGAAAACAGACTTTCATTTTCTTCTGATCTGGCAGAGTCTGTAAAACAATCTCTTGTTTGTTTTATTGCTGTCGGAACTCCACAAAGCGAAGACGGAGCCGCAGACCTTCAATATGTTCAGGCAGTTGCTGAAAGTATAGGAAAAGCAATAAACGGCTATAAGGTTATTGTTGACAAATCTACTGTTCCCGTCGGCACTGCAGATAAAGTTACTGAGACAATAAAAAAATATTATAACGGCGAATTTGATGTTGTATCAAATCCTGAATTCTTAAAACAAGGCGCTGCTGTTGATGATTTCTTAAAACCTGACAGGGTTGTAATAGGTTCAAATTCTCAAAGGGCAACAGAAATTATGCAGGAATTGTATGCTCCGTTTTTGAGAACGGGTAATCCTGTAATAATTATGGATGTAAAATCTGCAGAAATGACAAAATATGCTGCAAATTCATTTCTAGCCGTAAAAATTTCATATGCAAATGAGATCGCAAATATTTGTGAGGCCGTCGGAGCCGATGCTGAGATGGTTCGTATCGGAATGTGTTCCGATAAACGCATAGGCAGCCAGTTCTTATTCCCGGGGCTGGGATACGGAGGCAGCTGTTTCCCGAAAGATGTAAAAGCATTATTAAAAACAGCCAAAGATTATAATTGCGGTCACAGACTGCTTGAGGCTGCGGATGATGTAAATAAAGAGCAAAGAGTTATTTTTATAAATAAAATTTTGCGCAAATTCGGTGCAAATATAGAAGGTAAGACTTTTGCAGTCTGGGGGTTGACTTTTAAGCCTAAAACAAATGATATGAGAATGTCTCCGGCTATTACCATAATTAACGCATTACTGGAACTTGGCGCTAAAGTTCAGGCATATGACCCTAAAGGTTTTGAACAGGCAAATGCAATCTGGGGTGATAAAATTACTTATGCAAAAAATTCATATCAGGCTCTTGAAAATGCTGATTGTTTGCTTTTATTAACTGAATGGAATGAATTTAGACGTCCTGATTTTGATAAAGTTAAATCATTAATGAAATCACCTGTTATATTTGATGGCAGAAATCTTTATGATTTAAAAAGAATGAAACAGCGCGGTTTTGAATATTACTGTGTAGGAAAAAGAAGCTAGATTGACAAATTTTGAGCGCAAAAAAACTGGAGTGTAGGGGATTCGAACCCCTGACCCCGACACTGCCAGTGTCGTGCGCTACCAACTGCGCTAACACCCCATATTTTTATAATATCAAAAACATCACAAAAATAAATATATTATGATAATTTTTTTACATAAAACATTACGTTTTTTATCCATGTGCGTGCTGCAGATTTATTGCAATATTTTCCTGAATGGCCTAGCTCATAAAGTGAGTTGATGTTGCTCTTATTGTGATGTTTTGCCACAGTTTCAGCCATTTTGTCTATGCAAACATCAACATCTTCAAAGGTTCTTAGCCCTTTTCTGCCCATTATCCCGCCTACATTATTTTTAAGCTTTGCTGCTTTTGATGTTCCTCTAGCAGACTCTGCCATTGCGATACTCATTAAAACAACAGGATTTACGTCATATTTCAAACCTTTCTCGATAAAAATGCCGGCTTTATTATGTAGCGGATTTTGACCTGTTTTATTTTTCAGCAGTAAGTCATTAAATAAAACATTTATTTCTTCCTTTGTTTTATCAATTTTCCCTGTAAGAAGTATATTTTTTGAAGTTGAAACGGTTTCTGTTGCTGGTTTAGTCTTTTTTATTGCATGTGCTGTTGTTTGTATTTTTTGTTTTATTGCAGAGCCAATGCTGCTTTTAGCACTTAAATTTGATAATGAGCGTTCAAAAATATCAGTGTCATTCAAATTTACTTTTATTGCAGCATTGTTTAATGCATTTTTGCCTGTCAATTGAGGATGCAAGCTGCAGGATACAAGCATCACACCGGTTAAAAATTTGCGGCTGTCAGCTTTTGCTTCATTTAATTCAAGTTTTGCATTCCTTAAAAGTTTGTTACCTGATTTTAATGTATATTTTATAGCACTATTTATTCCAAAGCTTTGAATACGGGGTATTTTCATTTTTTATTCCTTTTGCAAAAGATATTTTATTACATAAAAAATGTATGTAAAGGGGGAATTGTGTAAAAAAATTTATTATAAAAGAGGGATTTTAACCCCTCTTAAAAAATTTGGGCATGAAGAGACTCGAACTCCCACGCGTTAGCACTAGTTCCTAAGACTAGCGTGTCTACCATTCCACCACA
>CALURE010000182.1 GCA_944323095.1 Candidatus Gastranaerophilales bacterium | reverse complement strand
AGCCTGAACAAGTTTTTCATTAACTCCGTGTTTATCCGCAATCTGATTTACTACATTTAAAATTTGTGATTTTGTAGTATTTTGATTGTTTGTCTGAATAGCATTTGCTTCCTGCAGAGCATTTGAAAAACTAAGTTGTGGTGATGCTTTTACAAGATCTGCATTAACCTGTTTTAATCTCGGATCTAAAAGAAGTGTGCCGAAATTTGATGTTGTTGTTGACTGTAAAACTTTTTCAAAAGAAGGGACATTATTCACTTTATTAGAAGCTGGATAAAGAGTGTCAAGAGGATTTGCAGGATTATTTTGCGCATTAAGACTATTTACCTTATTGGTAATTTGCGTGTATCGCTGCATTGCCTGAGCCTGACCGCCAGTATTTAATAAGCCTTGAATAAATTGCGAGAACATATTTTCTACCCTTCAGATATAAAACCTTCCTCCGATTATATTTTACATACAATCTGATTTTTGCGTATCCTCTATTTGAATTAATGATTTTTGAAGATTTGTCAAATAAACATAAAATATGTTATTGGTATGTGGGGATTATGCATCCCCTCACCCCGCACCCGGTATTCTTTCTCTTTGTTGCGATGCAAAGAGAAAGAATACCGGACAAGAAAGAGAAACACGCAGACCGTTTAATTACTGCTAAACTCAACCAGAAACGAGTGAACTCGCTATACATTTGCCATCCTGAACTCGTTTCAGGATCTAACTTTACCGCTCAAACAGCACTCGTTTTGCTGTTGTTTCGTTAAGCAGTAATTATTAAAGCCCCTCTCTCTAACTCTCTCC
Organism: Candidatus Gastranaerophilales bacterium; assembly: GCA_944323095.1. GTDB lineage: Bacteria > Cyanobacteriota > Vampirovibrionia > Gastranaerophilales > Gastranaerophilaceae > Stercorousia. Next base: position 2,027 of record CALURE010000182.1, on the reverse strand, counting down.
CCAAAGGGACGAGAGAATGCGTAGTTTGTAGGGTGGGATAAGCGAAGCGTTCCCACAAGATTGACTCAGTGGATAATTTTTTCGTGCGCTTTTGCGCACCGTAAACAGCCTGCCCTCTTGCCTTCCTATCCTCTGTTTGCTATTTTCCTCTCACAAGAGAGGAAAATATACTTATAGCATATCTTATGACACTTTTGAGAGGGTGTTGCTGTTGACGTAGTTTACCAGTGCTTTGAATACGAAAGGATGAAGTTTTCCGTCTTTTACATCCTGATAAATTATTGTAAGAGCCTGTTTAGGCGGCATTTCTTTTTTATATGTCCGTTTTTCTGTCAGCGCAGAATATTTATCAGCTGCTGATAAAATTTGTAAATTTATATCTGCATTAAAATCATTACTAACCCATGGATAACCTGTTTTTTTAGCATTTTGATGGTGGTTTCTTATAAGATGAAGAGTTTTTTCATCAAGTTTTGTTGATTTTAAAAGTTCATAGCCGAGTTCTGAATGTTTATGCATAATTTCTGTTTCAAGAGCTGTCAATTTATCCGGTTTGTTTAGAATTTCTGCGGGAATTAGGACTTTCCCTATGTCATGCAGATATGAGGCATCTTCAACAGATTTTATATCAACTTTGTTTCTCAGTGAAAACGGAAGATTATCTGTAATTCCTTTTACAATTTCTCTGGTATTTTGCATGTGATTTTGTTTAAGTTCGTTCAGCTCTTTAATATTCAATTTCAAATCCGGATTAAAACCTTTTACCATTTTTTTTATTTTAGGATTTGAATTAATCATTTTTTGTATGTATGCTTCTGATGTGTAGCGTTCAAGAGATGCACTTTCAAATTTGTCAGATGCTGTATCATTTCCGAATGTAACATATCTGTTCGGATTAATATAAATATTCGGCTGTATTGCGCTCAGGCCAAGCGCTTTTGTTATTTCCAATCCCATTTTACACACTATAAATTAAACTACTACATATAAAATAAAGTATTTTTTTATTGTGAAATTGCGTTAAATATCACCCATGTGTACAATTTTTAACAATTATGCATTAAGGATATATAAAGATTGAAAAATTTTTTTATTTTGCGTGATATCATAAAAATATGAGAGATATTAAAAATGTTTTAATATGCGGAATAGGTGCTGTCGGTAGTATTTATGCAGATAAAATTCAAAATTACAATCCGCAGGGTTTAAGGGTTTTAGTTGATGAAGAAAGATTAAAAAAATACACTAAAAATCCGATAGTGTTTAACGGCAGAGAGCTTAATTTTAACTATATTTTGCCTGATGATAGAAATTTTAAAGCTGATTTAATAATTATCGCAACAAAATACGACGGACTTAAAGAAGTAATACATAATATAAAAAACTTTGTTTATCAGGATACTGTAATTTTATCTCTTTTAAACGGTGTAACAAGTGAAAAGATAATAGCAGATACTTATGGCAGAGACAAACTTCTGTATTCATATTTTATCGGTCACAGTGCCGTCAGAACAGGCAGAAATGTTATACATGATGATGTAAATACAATTGTTTACGGCTCGGAAAATTCCGATGATTTTGAAAATCTTCAAAGAGTAAAGGAATATTTTGAGCTTGCAGGAATTAATTATAAAATTCCTGATGATATAATTCACTCTCTCTGGTTAAAATATATGCTTAATGTTGCGGCAAATCAGACAACTGCAATTTTAAGGCTGACTTTTGGAGAAATGCTGGAAAATGATAAATGTATGGAATTTGCAATTAATTTGATGAAGGAGGTTCAGGCTGCCGCAAAAGCAGAAGGTGTCAGAAACACTGATATAATGATTGAAGAAACCATTGAAAATCTTCATAAAATGATTCCGGAAGGTAAAACTTCAATGCTTCAGGATGTGGAAGCAGGCAGAAAAACAGAAGTCGATATGTTTGCGGGAACTATGATAGAACTGGGTGCAAAATACGGTTTTGCAACTCCTTATAATAAAATTATAAAAGAATTAATCGAAATTATTCACAGACAGCAG
>CALURE010000181.1 GCA_944323095.1 Candidatus Gastranaerophilales bacterium | reverse complement strand
CAGCAATTTATTATTGAAGATTAATGCTTTAATAAATATTTTTTGCAATATTGAGAAAAAGGCTTTAAAAATCAGAATAAATATGTTATAATATACAAGCAGTATGTTATAGGAGGTTTCAACATGCATATTTACGTTAACGGAAGAAACATTGAAATTACTGATGCTATTAAAGCTTATGTAAAAGAAAAAATCGGTAAAGTAGCAACACATTATGACCAGATTCAAGGGATTGATGTAGTTTTGTCGGTTATTAAAAATCCGGCTGCTTCCGGAAAACACGTTGCAGAAGTCAGCTGTAAAATGAATACAGGTGTTGTAAGATGCGAAGAAGCAGGCGAATCTATGTATGAAAGTATTGATTTACTGGCTGATAAACTTGCAAGACAAATTCAAAAATTCAAAGACAAAAGCATCGGTTCGGATAAGTCATCTATAAGAACAGAGGCAAAAATCGACGAGCCTGCCGAAACTGTTGAAGAATAGATTTTAAAAGAGGTGTAACTGCACCTCTTTTTTATAATAAAACAGTCATCCCGAACTTGTTTCGGGATCTAATACTCAGAATAGCCGATAAAATGCTCGTAATAAAATAAACTGCCTTATGGAAATATGGAATTTATAAAAAGATGATAAATAATAAAAAAGTAGTAGTAATAATGCCTGCGTATAACGCGGAAAAAACTTTGAAACAAACTTATGATGAAATTTACAAAGATTTTGTAGATGAAGTAATCCTTGTTGATGACAATTCTCAGGATAATACAAAACTTGTTTCAAAAGAATTAAATATAAAAACAATTGTTCACAAAAAAAACAAAGGTTACGGCGGTAATCAAAAATCCTGCTACAAGGCAGCTTTACAGGCCGGTGCGGATATTGTTGTAATGCTTCATCCGGATTATCAATATACACCGAAATTAATCCCCGCAATAGTATGTATGATGGCATTCGGCCAGTATGATGCGGTTCTGGCATCCCGCATGCTCGGAAATTCCGCACTGAAAGGCGGTATGCCTTTATATAAATTTATCGCAAACAAATTTTTGACATGGTTTGAAAATTTATTTACGGGAGAAAATTTAACTGAATACCACACAGGTTTCAGAGGTTTTACGAGAGAGGTTCTTGAAAATCTTCCGCTTGCTGAATGCAATGATGACTTTATTTTTGACAATGAAATAATTGCTCTTTTGTTTTATAACGATTATAAAATAGGAGAAATATCCTGCCCGACTAAATATTTTAAAGAAGCTTCTTCAATAAACTTTATCCGCTCATGTAAATACGGGCTTGGAGTTCTGGCAGTAAGCATCAAATACAGACTTGCAAAAATCGGTCTGTTTAAATCAAGAATATTTCGTTCTACAGCAAAAAAACTCGATTTATCAACCGAAATTGAATATTATTTTAAATAATTTACAGACTTATGTCTAATTGAAAAAAGAAATTCCGGAAGACAATATTTTATTCGCCTTTCGGAATTTCTTTATCTGTTTTATACAAAATTCTTTATACACTATCATGCATATATTTTTGAGCTTCCTGCTTTAGTTTTTCCTGTTTTACCATCTTTTTCAAAAGCTTCTCTTCAGGAGTTTTAACCCTGAAAAGATCTAAAAACCAGACTTTTGCCATTCGGAGAGCCTGCTTTGACGGAACATAAATTTTTCTCGGAACATAGTCATATGTCGGACTATCACCAATATATCCCATAAGTCTTACCTTTTTGAAAAAAGGAAGTTTTACGGGTTTAAATATAGGTACATTTAAATTTGGAGATTTTACTTCTTTAGTAAGTTCAAAATTGTCAACAGCTAATTTTGCGTGTTCTTTCAATGCACTTTTATATTCTTTATAATTTCCGCTATAAACAGCAGAAACCATATCAGACCTCAAATCGCGGATTTTTTTTGTTAATGCTGCGGGGTTAATTTCGGGGTTAATTTTAATCATTTTTTCGTTACTCCTTTTTTTCCAGTTCTGTCTTAAATATTAATGTATTTATTTTTTTGTTATTTACATGACTTTCAATTTCTTTAACGCACGTAAATTTATTTTTTTGATAGTAATCATAATCGCATGTTGTATCAGTCCAGAGGTAAATATTTTTTATACTGTTTTCTTGCGCTGTTTCAAAAAGTTTCGATAGCAGCATTTTGCCGCCGCCTTTTTGTGTACTGATAAAAAGTCCCATCATCAAATCATCTTCATTCATTACGGATTTAACTTCTTTACCTGTATTTTCAACGTAATCCAGAAGATTAAGAGCGGTAACTTTATCATTATCCGACAGGGTTTGTATTTCTGTTTTGAAATTTTCAACGCTGTTATTTTTATCGGTTTTCAATGAGGCAAAAATAAGCCCTTTTAATCCTTCATCATCTAACGCAAAAGAAAATTTATTATTCAAATAATAGTATTTAAGAGTAAAATCATAAATAACTTTTTGAAGGATTTCACTTTCTTTTGCATACAGATCACCCCATACAAGGCGGGTAATTTTTGAAGCTTCTTCAATATCTATGTCTGTAAAATTTCTCACTATCATATCAGAAATTTTCCGTTTTCATATATAAGTTTGTCATCGGCATAAATTTTTCCGCCTGCATTGTCAGCGGATGGTTTCATATTTTTAATCATATCCCAGTGAACACCTGAAATATTTTTTCCGCCTGTTTCGGGGTAAGATGCTCCTACTGCCATGTGGATTGCTCCGCCGATTTTTTCATCAAAAAGAATATTGCCGGTAACTTCCTGAATTTCATCATTTGTTCCGATTGCAATTTCTCCGATGCCTTTTGAGCCTTCATCGGTATTAAGCATTGCTTCAAGGAAATCACGGCCTGTTTCAGC
>CALURE010000180.1 GCA_944323095.1 Candidatus Gastranaerophilales bacterium | reverse complement strand
TGTTTTGTTTTGAATTGTGCCATTATAAACTTACTCCTTTATCTTTCAGAACTTCTTCAAGCATTTTTCTTATTGCAACCTGTTTTGAGTGGATTGAATCCATTGCATCAAGTCTTACAAGCCCGAATTCTTTAACCATTTTTTGATATTCTCTGATTACTCTCCCCTGAAAAATCATATAACTTTCATAAGGATCGTTGCTCAGTTTTAAGTCCATACCTGCTTCATAGAATTTTGGCGCGCGGTTTGCACAAATTCTTTCCATTGAATGTTTCGGATCAATGTCAAAATATATTGCAAGATCAGGTTTTATTGCAAAGCTATATACGCTTCTAACCCAGTTTGGATCAACTCCTCTTGCAACATCTCTTGCAAAAGCAGTATAAGCGTATCTATCGGCAAGTACTATAAATCCGGCTTTTAGCGCAGGATCAATAACCTGTTTAAATCTGTCCGCAAAATCAACTGCGTGCAATAACGAAAATGTACGAGGGGAAAGCATATTTTTTTTCTTTGCAAGTTTGGTTGTCTGGCTGATTAATTCCGAGGAATTCCATTCCGTAAAAATTACATCATGCCCGCTTGATTTCAGCCAGTCGCGTAACAACGCAAGCTGTGTGGATTTGCCTGAGCCGTCAATCCCTTCTACACAAACAAGTGTTCCTTTATAATCATGTTTTTTCGTCAATTTTGACAAAGTTTTATACCCCTTTTTTTTCTAAAATGTGAACATTTATTTTTCCGAATTTTGCTGAAAGATTGTCAACCAGATGGATAAAATACAATTCCGGCTCAAGATCTTTTCCGTCAAGATCAATAATTGCACCCCAGTCGCTTCTGCCATGGTGTGCGGCAATCATTTTTGCAATCTCTTTAAAACCGTTCATCATACACAAAGAAAAACCGTACTGAGAATGTGTGAGCCATTCTTTTCTAAAGTTTTCATCGTAATCTATCAGACCTGTTTCTAAATCAACGGTGTATTCAAAGATTTTTCCGATGTCGTGTAAAATGCAGGCCGCAAGTATATTATCACGGTTAAAATTGTATTCCGAAAGATCCATGTTAACTTCTGCATATTTAAGACATTCCAGAATATGAATCATAAGCCCGCCGATATAGTTGTGGTGCATAAGTTTTGCCGCGGGCATTACTTTAATTTTGTCTTTGTGCTCGGTGAAAAATCTGACCAAGAATTGATTTAATTTTTCATTTTGAATTTTATCAAAATATGAAACCAGTTCGGAGTAAACTTTTTCTCTTTCCTGTTCATCTAGTCCCATTTTTGCTTCTTTCACAACAGAAAGAGCTGAAACAAGGCAATTGTTATATCTTTCGTTGAATGAAGCCGAGACAATTCTTACTATATTCCCTGTTCTGAAAACTTTGCTGTCAAAGCGGTTCAGTGTTTCTTCCCATAAAATACAGTTTAAAATTGAGCCGTCTTCAAGATTTTTCAGCTGAAGTTTGCCCATTTTGGTCCCTGCTTTTGTATCGCCTATTGAAAATACTACTATTTCATAATCTGTATCTGTATTAAACATTTTTTACTCCGTTTGTAAGTTGAAGAGTGGAAAACTTTTTGGTATCATAAAAAGTTTATTTTTATTTATGGCCTGCCTTCTTGCCCTCTTGCCTTCTGTGCTTCCATTAATTCTTGTTTCTGTCAATAATCTTGTTATCGTTTCCCCAGACAAATGAGGAGCGGATTTCAGCGCCGACTTTTTCTATTAAGTGGTCAGCATTTTCTTTTCTTAATTCATTAAATTTTTTGCATCCTGTCTGCATTTCATTTAAAAATTCATCTGCAAAAGCTCCGCTTTGAATGTCTTTCAACAATTCCTTCATAGCCTTGCGCGATTCTTCTCCGATAACTTTTGGACCGCGCGTCATATCGCCGTATTCCGCGGTATTTGAAATAGAATAGCGCATATCTGCAAGTCCTCCCTGATTTATTAAATCAACCAGAAGTTTCATTTCGTGAAGAACCTCAAAGTATGCCATATAAGGTGAATATCCGGCATCAACAAGAGTTTCAAAACCTGCTTTAATAAGAGCCGAAACACCGCCGCAGATTACTGCCTGTTCGCCGAACAAATCGGTTTCAGTTTCTTCTTTGAAAGTTGTTTCCAGAATACCTGCGCGGCCGGCACCGATAGCAGATGCGTAAGACAGCGCAATATCTTTTGAATCCCCTGATGGATCTTGATAAATTGCAATTAAAGACGGAACCCCTCTGCCTATTTGATATTCGCTTCTGACAGTGTGCCCCGGGCCTTTGGGGGCTACCATAATTACATTTACATCGTCAGGTGCAACTATTCTTTTATAGTGAATATTAAATCCATGAGAAAACATTAAATACTGTCCTTTTCTCATATATGGTTTAATCTGTTTTTCGTAAACTTCAGCCTGAATTTCATCAGGAATAAGAATTTGAACAATATCGGCCGATTTAACGGCATCTTCTATCGCCATTGTTTTGAAGCCGTAATCTTTTGCTTTGACATCGGATTTTCCGCCTAAACGCAAACCTAAAACAACATCACATCCGCTGTCTTTCAAGTTCATTGACTGTCCGTAGCCCTGAGATCCAAAACCTATTACAACTATTTTTTTTGTTTTGATTAAGTCTTTATTTATGTCTTTGTCAAGATAAATATGTAATTTATTCATATCCCGCCTCTTTTCTTTTACTAATTTTAACACAAATAAAATTTTTATTGTAAATGTGTAAAATATATGATATAATAAAAAATGTCAACAATAAACAAAGGAGAGCAAAAATGCAAGAAGAACAAAAAAGATTGATTACGTCGGGGGGGGGGCGCTTCTAGCTTCTCCACAAGGGTTCTGG
>CALURE010000179.1 GCA_944323095.1 Candidatus Gastranaerophilales bacterium | reverse complement strand
AATTATTCATGTTAAATGGGTTTAATTTGTAAAAATATCCCTTTTAATGAGAAATTTTTACTGCTGGAGTATTAATGGAAAAGAAGATAAATATTCTTTATGACGCTACGATAATTTGTAAAATTTTAAAGAAAAATGCCTCCCGCAGCGGTATATTTTTTGTAGCATATAATGTTTTGCAGGAATTTCTCAAACGCGAAGATTTTAATGTTTATTTGTATTCTGAAAATATGGAAAAAATAGCGCTTGTCATTAGAAATTATCCTGAATTTAAAGAATGCAGAATTTTTAAATTTTCTCCTTTAGATAATATACTTCTTTTTGTTATTGATAAGAGAATTTTATGCAGAGAAAATGGTTTTTCTTTATTGAGCTGTTTATTAGGTTTGTTTATTTCATGTGTTAAACATATAAATCAAATTTTTTTGAATTTTGTTAATATTCACGGTTTTGATGTATATTTTTCTCCGATGAAGGCTGTACCTAAATTTATAGCCCGACAGGATAAAATTAAAAAATATACAATACTTCATGACATTATCCCTTTGACAAATGACTACAGGAACAATGCCGAAAAGCATGACTGGTATCACAAGTTAATAAAATCAATAAATAAAAAAGATATTTATTTTGCGAATTCTTTGAATACAAAACAGGATTTTATAGAACATGTTCCATCAATAAACCCTGATAATATATATGTTATTCCTTTGTCTGCCGGTAAGTCATATTTTAGAATTGAGAATACATATTATATAAACCAGATTAAAAGAAAGTACGGAATTCCGACTGATAAAAAGTATATTTTTAGTCTTTGTAATCTTGATCCGCGTAAAAATTTAATATTTTCAATAAGAAATTTTCTGAAGTTCACGGAGAAAAATAATCTTGAGAATTTTGTATTTGTTCTGGGCGGCAGTCATTTTGTAGATTTTGAGGAAATATTAAATCAGAGTATTGAGAATTTAGGCGATAAAAAGGATAAAATTTTAAGAATCGGATATGTGGATGACGAGGATGTGTCTGCACTGTACAGTGCTGCCGAGATGTTTGTGTTTCCTTCGTTGTATGAAGGTTTCGGGATACCTGTATTAGAGGCAATGAAATGCGGTCTGCCTGTTATATGTTCAAATACATCGTCTTTACCCGAGGTTATCGGGGACTGCGGTATCCAAATCAATCCTTATTCCGATGATGAGATGATACAAGCAATGGAAAAGATGTATTTTGACAGAGATTTCAGGGCGCAATGTATTGAAAAAGGTCTGGAACGCGCAAAGCTTTTTACCTGGCAAAAATGTGTTGATGTAATAGAAAATAAAATAAAAGAGGATTTAAAAAATGTGTAAAAAAGTGTCTGTTATTACATTAACTCATAATAAACTTAAAGAGACAACAATCCCTTTTTTACAATCTTTGTATGCAAATACTGATAAGTCGTTATTTGAACTAATTATATTTGATAACGGGTCTCAAGATGGAACAGTTGAATTTTTGCAGGAATTCTCTAAAAAATATGATAATGTAAAAGTAATTTATAATAATGAAAACTCAGGTTATTCAAAAGGGTGTAATAAAGCTGCAAATTTGGCGCATTGTGAATATATTGCATTTTTAAATAATGATATATTATTCTCAAAAAACTGGCTTGACGAAATTTTATGTGTTTTTGAAAAAGAAAATAATGCAGGTTTAGTATCTTCATATCCGGTAGAAGCGTTTGAATACAATGAAAGACTTTTTTCAAAAGCTGTTAAAAGGACACAAAAAAGATTAAAAGATGATTATAAGCCTGTTATATTCCCTGATTTTTCCTGTGTTGTAACTAAAAAGAGCTTATTTGATAAAATCGGGAGATTTGATGAGAATTTTGCTCCTGCATATTTTGAGGATGATGATTTAAGCTGGAGATATATATTTGAAGGTTGTAAAAATTTTATTTCAAATAAATCCTTTATTTATCATAAAGGCTCATTAACTGCAAATACAATAGATAATATTACGGAAATATTTGAAAAAAATAAAAAATATTTTTTCCAAAAATATTCTGATAAATATTATGTACAGTGTTCGTGGGAGGCTAAAAGCAGACTAATAGAATTATCAAGAGAGATAATAACAAAGCGAAAAAAAAGTTTGTTTTATTGTTTAAAAAATTTTATTTATTCAATTACATAAATTTTTTATTATCATATACTCAATGCCGCGGATATTCTGCGGCTTTTCTTTTTAAAGCCTGATTGTACGCAAAATCATATAATATCTGTGATCTCCCCAGTAAATTACCAGAGATAAAAAATTGTTTTCCAGATCGGTAGCTTCAAGGAAGGTGTTGGGCGCAGGTTTTCTCTGGGAACTTTTTATGTATTTTCCGACAAAATCAAAAAATTTTATATGGAATTTTTGTGAAGGTGTCAATTTGGCTTTAGGCAAATTCTCGTCATAAAATCCCATAGGAACAATTTCTCTGTTGTAGGCAGGAATTATATATCTGACTTTGCCCTGTTCCTTAAACAGGATATACCAGTTTCCTTTATGCTCGCGCGGGGTTAAGAGATAATATCCCGGCTCTATTACGATATTTTTAAAATACAAAGGCGACGTGAGTCTGAATAAAGGGTAAGGAGACCAGGAGGTATTTTTTGTATCATACATTTCTCCGGGATCAATATCATGGACATAGGAAAAATCTGCGGGTTCCAAATCCCTGTATATCTGTTCGTAGTCTGTTTCTTCTGCAAAAACGCAAAGCCCCAAAAGTAATATTAATATTACGGATAAAAACTTTTTCATACTTTTATTTTAATGATTAAGTTTAAAAAAGCAAGTGTGATTTTTTTGTTTTTCTAACTCTCCACCCAAAGGAGCGAGAGGACTAAAAAGAATTTCCCCTCCCTTGAGGGGAGCGCGAACGAGCTGAGGGCGAAACAGCGACGCGAAGGCGGCGGTGTTGCAGTCCC
>CALURE010000178.1 GCA_944323095.1 Candidatus Gastranaerophilales bacterium | reverse complement strand
CGGATAACTGGAAGGTTGCATACAGCCTTGATAAAGGAAATCTTTCGAATAAGCGCGTTTTATCATACTCTCTTGATAAAACCGATAAATATAACGGAAATTATATTGAATTTGAAACTTCTGATAAGGAATTGCTCACATCATTAAGAAGTTCATTAAACCGCTTTTACAGTTCAGGTAATACTCATTTCAAATGTCCTGATTTTGAAAATGAAATAATTGGTATAAAAAATCTTCCAAAAGGTGAAAAAGGCGGAATTTATATTGCAGGCCAGAGGTTTGAATTTGACGGGAAATATGACGGACTTGATGACATTGCTATTTTCATCAAAGAAAAACCGCCGGTTGATGTTCTTGACCCATCACGCGACAGAACCTCTTTGAATACTTCAAATCTTGAAGAAATTGCAAAATGGCTTGCAAGAAGTCAAAGAATGTCAAATGATGATAAAATAAAAATGTTAAAATCTCTTGAAAATTATTGGGATGAAAAGGATTATTTTAGCAAACATCCAATGGACAACTTTATTGAAAGATTTTTAGGTTACACAAATTGGTCTTCAGATAAATCTCAGTTACATATAAAATTCCCGGAAAAATATGTTGCATATTCAAACGCAAGTCAGGATGTCGTTAGTGATTTAAAAATGAATGGTTATAAAGTATGTAAATCAGATTTTGAAAAACTTGGAATGCCGACAATTCGCGATATTTTAGGTGATGCAAGAGCGCATGATGTTGTTATTCCAAATGATATTCAGAAAAAGAAAATATTAATACTTAAAGAAGCATTGAATATATTATCACCGTCATTAAAAGATAAACATTTTACAGCAGATGAACTTGATACGAAAATTTATTTATTTGACAGAACATCTGCAAAAGACAGTAAAATGTATTCGGATTGTAATGCAGAAGCTATAACGGATAAAGGTGTTTCAAAAGGTTTCTGGATTGATAAATCTTATTTAGATAAATCAAGTTTTTCAGATGTTCTTGAAACTGCTTTGCATGAACTTTCTCATAAAGCCGGAGGCGATGAATCTGCGGAATTTTCTTATAAGCTTACAGACGTAAATAAAGATGCTATCGGACAGCTTATTAATGATATTCAGGCAAGACATGAGATGCAGGCTTTGAATAATCTCTGGAACAGTTTAGTTTAATTTCATGATATAATCTTCATTAAAGGAGATATGTATTATGAAAGAACAGGCAGTTAATTATTATGTAAATCAGGGTTATTCCTGTGCTGAAAGAGAATTTAAAAAATGTAATAAGGTTAACTGCTGCCGCGTTTTATCAAAAGGTTTTGAAGGAGCCTGCAGGGCCGGATAAGCAAAGCGCCCGCACATTGTTTGCTAATTTTGTTCTGACCATTTTTTCGGGTCAAATTTTAAATCTTTTACACCTAGTTTTAAAGATTTTAAATATGGTTCAAATTTTACTAATATCTGGGTTTTTCTAAGAGTCAATTCCTGTGCCACGATTGCGTTTTCGCATGCGATTACCATGATTCCGCCACCGAGCATTGAATAAGGGCGGGATTTTTTCGCAAATTTTTCACCCGCAACTTTATCCCAGAATTTATAAAGATTATTGCGCGTGATTGCTTTTTTTATTTCTTTTTTATTAAGTAATTCTTCGATTAGAGATTCTGTTTTTACAAAATCTGTGTAGAGAACTTTTTTCAAAATCCCTCCACCGCTTACGCGGTTCCCCTCCCTTTACAAGGGAAGTTTGGACTAACCTCCACCGCTTGCGCGGTTTCCTTCATTTTTCAAGGAAGGGAATGTTTTATTTTATATTTTTTTTGTGATAATATTGAGAAATGGATTACTCTAAATTAAATGATATCATAAAATCGTCCAAAAATATATTGATAATTTCACACGTTAACCCTGACGGAGATACATTAGGCTCAATGTGCGGATTGTATTCGGCAATCCTTGATAATTACAAAAAAAAATGCGATATGCTCGCAATTTCTAAAATACCCGATGTTTATTCGTTTCTTCCGCATATTTCAGATGTAAAAAATGTTGAGGATGCTGACAAATCACGAGAATACGATCTTGTAATAAATGTAGATGTGGCATCTATCGAAAGAACTTGTGATGCGCAGATTCTTTTTGAAAAGGCTAAGTTTACCGTAAATATTGACCACCACAAGACGAACAATGCTTACGGAAATTTGAATTTTATAAATCCTGAGGCAAGTTCAACAGGAGAGGTTTTATTCGATTGTTTTAACAATATGGACTGGAAGATTAATGATGATTCGGCTGTTTGCTTATACACGGCAATTTTGACAGATACAGGTTCTTTCAGGTTTGATAATACTAAACCGTCTACTTTTGAGGCTGCGTCAAAGCTTGTAGAACTGGGTGTTCAGCCTTCTGATATTTATAAAAAAGTTTATGAGTCCGATTCAAAGACGCTTGTAATGTTTCAGGCTCATTGTATTAGCAAGGCGAAATTCCTTGACGATGATAAATTAGCTTATACGGTTGTTTATAAAAAAGATATGGAAAAATTCTCTGCGGGTGATGATTGTATGGAGGGTTTGACCGAAAAATTGAGGGCAATTGTTACGACACGTATTGCATTTGTTGCAAAGGAGATGAAATCCGGCGGAACAAAAATTTCTATGCGGAGCAAGTTTGCAGATGTCGCTGAAATTTGTGAAGTATTTGGCGGCGGCGGACATAAATTCGCAGCAGGCTGTACTATTAAGGCACCTGTTGAACAGGCAGTGAAACAAATGCTCGATGAAATCAAGAAAAGAGAAATATAAGGAGGCTCTGTTTTTTTGTAATGGGAAAAGACAGACAGAAAGATTTTAATTTAAAATTTAAAGGTTTTATAAGAGGTGTAAAAAGATTAATTATATCTGTTATAAAAAACGATTTCTACGGTATGGCTGCAGAAATGGGTTTTATGATGGTCATAGGAATTTTCCCTTTTATGCT
>CALURE010000177.1 GCA_944323095.1 Candidatus Gastranaerophilales bacterium | reverse complement strand
GATGCTGATTTTAGTGTAAAATCGGATCTTAAAAAAATTGAATCATCAGGATATTTAAAAATTCCGTCAGCTTCGCTTGCCTATAAGCTTTATAATATTGCTGTAAATAATATTAAGGCGGATATTGATTTTTCAAACAGTATGATTGATATAAAAAATGCAGGTTTTACCGTATTAAATCAGCCTTTAACTTTGAAAGGGACTGTAAGTCAAGATGCAATGGCGGATTTGAACCTTAATGCTGATAAACTGCAGTTAAAAGGGCTGCTTTTAGCTTTTGGGCAGGTTGCTTTATTAAATGATAACATGATTAACAGCGGCACAATTACCGCAAATGTCCTCCTTAAAGGCAGGCTTGATAAGATTATGCCCGAAGTTAATGTAAGTGTTGATAATGTGGATTTAAAAAATATTCCGTCAAATACATCTTTAAAAGCTCCAAAGTCTGTTTTAGAACTTTTGACGGATGGCAAAACAGCTTCAGGTAAGGTTTCAGTGTCGGATGCGAAAATTATTAATCCGATAGCATGTGTTTCGGTTCCGTCAGTAAAACTTTCTCTGGGCGATAAAGATATAAATATCGATAGTGCTTATCTTTTATATAATAATGCACGGATTGATGTTTCCGGTAAAATTTCTGATTATCTATCACAAAATCTTAATCTCGATATAACCGCAAAAGATACAAAAAACGGCGGTGCTGCATATCTTAAAGGTTCTGTAAATGACTTATACAGCTCGCAGAAATTAAATTTAAACCTGAATATTCCAAATAATATTTCATTTGAAATTCCGGGGTTGAAAGGCTCTGTAATGACTTTGTATGGTAACCTTGACATTACAGGATCTGCTTTAAATCCTAATTTAAATGGAAGTATAGCAATTCCTTCCGTCAAAATTCCTGATATGCTCGTAGCAATGGATAATATGACGGTAATTCTTAACGGACCGATTGCCAGAGGAAACGGTATGCTAAAAAGATTTGTCTCTGGAGGTATAATTGCAGAAAATTTAACATCAGATTTTAATCTTGCAAATAATGTATTCTATCTGAAAAATCTTAAAGGTGATGCATTTGAAGGCAAAATCGACGGAAATATTTCGTATAATATTTCAAACGGTCATACAGGCATTGATTTTAAAGGCACGGGTATGAACGCGGAAAAGGCCGTTGCAGGTGCGGCAGGGCTTAAAAATGCTCTGTCTGGCAAACTTAACTTTGATGCAAACCTAACATTACACGGTGCAACAGATAAAGAGATGATGAAAAATTTAAAGGGAACTGCATCGTTTGATATTTCTGACGGCGCTTTAGGCAATATCGGAAGATTTGAAAATATGCTTCTGGCTCAAAACCTGCAGTCAAACAGCATAATAAAAGCAGCAGTAAATTCGGTTTCAGCTTTGCCAGTAATAAAAAACACTGCTCAATTTAAGACGATAAAAGGAAATTTGAGTTTTGCTAACGGCTGGGCAAATCTAAATCCTGTAACAACTACAGGTCCTTCAATGGCTTATTACATAACAGGGCATTATAATCTCCTTAATGCAACTGCAAATGTTACTGTGCTCGGCAGAATTTCAGCAGAAGTCGTTTCGCTTCTCGGACCTCTCGGGGATTTATCCGTTTCGAAATTGACCTCTTATATACCGAAGTTTGGAGCATTAACAGGAAATCTTATTAATGCTTTAACATCTGATCCTAAAAAAGAAAAAATTTCATCAATACCTGCTCTTTCATCAGGTAATACTAACTATAAAGATTTTAAAATTTTGTTTAGTGGCGGTGTTGAAAGCAAAAATTCGGTTAAATCTTTTAAATGGCTTTCTACCTGTGATACTTCTGCGATAGAAAAGAAAACTGTTCAGGAACAGGTTCAGGAAACAAAGCAGGCTGTGAAGGATGCTGTTCAGCAAAAGGTTGATGCTTATAATATAAAAAAGCAAGAACAAAAAGAACAGGCACAAGAAGCACAGCAGCAGATGAAAGATGCTGTTGAAGGCTTGAAAAATTTATTTAAATAATTTATAATAATAAATGTAAAGAATTTGAAAGGAGAGTATGAGATGAAAAGTATTGATTCTATTGAGTTTCGCGGGGGGGGGGCACTTCTGAGCCTTTAAATTCAAGGGGTTGTAAAAGCCAAAAAATCTGTTATAATAGTGATGTATATAATCACAATTGTAATGGAGGCTTTATGAAAAAGTTTTTTGCGTTTACACTCGCTGAAGTATTGATTACACTTGGAATAATAGGTGTGGTTGCAGCGTTGACAATTCCTACACTGATTTCAAAACATCAGAAAAAAGTTTATGTTACACAGTTGAAAAAAGCTGTAAATACTGTTCAAAACGGTTATAAATTGATGCTTGCTGATGCAGGTGTTGATTCAGTAAAAGATACTGAATTTTTTAAGTTGCTTGCTTCAGGTTCTGATATGAATAAATTAAATCAGGAAGCAAGGAAATATTTTAATATAGCAAGTGATGTAAAAAAAATAGATCGCGAGTATTTGTATGCTGATGCCCCAGGTCTTGCAGCTCATTCTTCGACTGGCAATTATTTTAGTGGTTATCCTAATACGGTTTTGATTTCAACTGTTGATGGAGCAGAGATATTTTTTCATAATTCATCTGCTTCAACTGTTTATATTGATGCGAATGGCTATAGCAAACGACCTAATGTTGTGGGACTGGATTTCTTTTATCTTAATGTAACTGAAAATGGTTCTTTGGCTAATTGGGCTAATAATTCCGCTAAAGAGTGGTGTTTGTTACAAAACGGATACACTACCCCGCACAAACCTGCAGGTTGTCTGGAGCAGGTTATGAAGGACAACTGGGAAATTACATATTATTAAAGAGTTACAAAAACGATGCTTATGCATCGTTTTTTGTTTATAAAATGCAGGCAAGAACCATAAGAAGTAATGTACCGATCTGCATGGCCGTTGCCATGTTCTGTGAAAATTT
>CALURE010000176.1 GCA_944323095.1 Candidatus Gastranaerophilales bacterium | reverse complement strand
CCGATACGACAGACAAGAGTTTTCTTATGAGATGCCATATCGCCTTCAAAGTCAAGCAGTGTGTGAACATACAAAAGCCCGACAGTAAACATTACAACCGCAAGCGACATTACAAAAACAATTAAAGAAAAATATCCTGTCATAACAAAATAAACACCTTCAAAAAGCAAAGGCCCGAAAGCTGTCCCGACAGCTACTTCGCTCAAACCTCTTTGAGACAGTTTTGCATAAATTAAAGTTATAATACCACCTGTCAATGCAAGCCACAAAACAGGCAGACCGCATCTTAAAAGAAGAAAAAGTCCTGCAATACAGGCTATAACACAATAAATTATAACAACTTTCAAAACATCATTTAACGAAGCTTTGCCGTCTTTTATATAAGCGCACTTACATCTTTGCGAATTATCAGTCAATTTTTTATAATCAACATAATCATCAAATAAATTTGTTGCAAGATGTGCAAAAGAAATTCCTATAAGTGCAATAATTCCGTTTAAAATATCTCCGCCTGATTTCAAAGAATAAACAAAAACAATAAGCCATGACAACAAAGTCATTGGCAGTGAAAAAATTCTCGAATTTTCAAGCCAGAATAAAATTGTTTTAATCATCCAAGCAGGTTTTCCATTCCTTTAACATCTTCATAACTTGCTCCGGCTTCTAGGATTTCTTCTGCTGTAAGGCCAAAAAGAGTTATGAGAGAATATGCTTCTTTACAGTCAGCTTTAAGATGTTTCGCAACAGTTTTAATAGCTGCTTCCCGCGAAAGATTTCCAAACGGTTGATTTTTACCTTTATTAATAATCCTCTTTTTAGACTTGCCCACGCTATTTTACCCCCAGAGCTAAAAGCGCAGCACCTATCATGCCGGAATAGTTGCCGGCAGAAGCTTTTACTACTTTAAAAGGAGTTGTAACAATTTCTTTATTTGCCTGTGCTTCGAGATATTCAATATCAACAAATTCTGCCATAGAACCTGACAAAACAACACAATCAGGATCAAAAATATTTGCTAACCCTATTATTCCTTCCAGAATATCGTTTTGCCATGTTTCTAGAATTTTTTTCATCAAAGGCCTGTCTTTACTTTCTATGACATCATAGGTTGTAATTTCAGAATCACCGGAGATTTCTTCCGCAGTCTTTTTTAAACCTGTTCCAGACGCGTAAGCTTCAAAGCAGTCGTAGCTTCCGCAGGTGCATTTTCGATGCTTATCCGTACGCATTTTAAAATGCATCTCGCCTGCCGCGCCGTTTTTACCTTTATAAAGTTTGTTATCAAGAATAATTCCGCCGCCGACACCTGTACCGAGCGTCAGCATAACAGAATAAGGCATTCCTTTTGAAGAACCTATAATATGCTCTGCCCATGCAGCGGCATTTGCATCATTTTCTACAAAAACACGTTTTTTACTCAAGCTTTTAAAATCCATTGAAGGATATTCTTTTGCAATATTTCCGGTTGAGCCTAAAATTCCGTCATTAGAGTTATTTACGGCACCGCATGTTGCAAATGCAATAACATCAACCTGACGCTCATATTTTCTGATAATCTCCTCAAAAAGTGCTTTTATCTCATTAAAAGTTTTCGGGGTGTAATGCTTTTCAACTTCCGAGATAATTTCGCCTTTTTCATTAACTATTGCGTTATAAATTTTTGTACCGCCGACATCTATTGCAAGAGCTTTTCTCATTTATTTTACACTTTCATTTTTTACAAACATATCACAGGCAGAACCGTTTTTCTTATATAAAGGAATATCAAAATTTGCAGACTTTATACCGGATTGATGCTTTTTTATAATATTTAGCAAATTTAAAGCAATATCTAAATTAGACAAAAAACGAACTTTCATACATTAACTCCTTTATTTTTCCCTTTGTACAAATCTTTTAGTAATTAACTGAGGTCTTGTGATTGCCGAACCTATTACAACACAATGTGCCCCGATTTCAAATGCCTTATCAACTTCTTCAGGCTCCCAGATTCGTCCTTCGAGCACAACAGGAATATTGACATTATCAACAAGCTGTTTCAAAAGTTCAAAATCCGGACCGGATCCGCGGTTTTGCGAAAACTGTGTGTAACCTGAAAGCGTTGTAGAAAGAATATTAGCACCGAGTTTTTCAGCATTCAACCCTTCTTCAAGCGTTGAAATATCCGCCATCGAAACCCTGTTGTTAATCCTTACATATTTTATAAGATCTTCAAGTTTTTCACCGTTCGGTCTTTCTCGCATCGTTCCGTCAAATGCAATAATATCCGCTCCTGCTTCCACAAGACTTATTACATCTTTCAAAGTCGGAGTAATATAAACAATTTCCTGCCAGTTAGAAGGAATTATATCAGGTTTCGTAATTCCGATAATCGGGACATCAAAAAGATGCTTGGCATTTTTAACATCTCTCACCCCTGCCACTCTAAGCCCGCCTGCACCGCCTTTTACAACGGATTTCATCATTGCAACCATACATTTTTCAAGATACAATGGTTCAGATGGCATTGCCTGACAGGATACAACAACTTTATCTTTTAAACGATTGATAATATTCATAAAAGTATTATACATTAAAAATTTTTATTTGAGTTATAATAATTACAAAGAATAATAATTAAGGGAGAAAACATGAAAAAAACAACTGTCAAATACCCGTACCTTACAGAAGATGTAGAGATTTATGAACGGGATAACGGGCATAAAATTGTACTCGCGCATAAAGAAGGAGAACTTGTGAATGTCAGCACCTGGGTCAAAACAGGTTCAATAAATGAAGATGACAGCAATAACGGTATTTCACATTTTCTCGAACATTTGATGTTCAAAGGCACCCACAAACATAAAGCCGGATATTTTGACAGAACTCTTGAAGCCAAAGGAGCAATTGTAAACGCAGCCACATGGAAAGATTACACATTTTATTATGTAACTTTGCCAAAAGGGAAAGACTGCTGCGATTTAAACCTCGCAATAGAACTTCACGCAGATATGATGCTTGATCCTGTCTTGCCGGAAGAAGAAATCGGAGCCCCCTTTGACCTTAACAATCCGAAAGTTACAGACAAAAGAGAAAGACA
>CALURE010000175.1 GCA_944323095.1 Candidatus Gastranaerophilales bacterium | reverse complement strand
GAACGACGAGGCTCGAACTCGCGACCTCATGCGTGACAGGCATGCGCTCTAACCAAACTGAGCTACGCTCCCATATTATTTTGTCAATGTCTTTTGACAAGGTCTATTATAATATGCTGAATTTTTTTTTGCAAGTCTTTTTTTATAAATAAAAAAGCTCTGATAATAAATCAGAGCTTTTTAGTATTTTAGTTATATAATGGTGCTAACTTTGCTGATTGTTGGGGAATTACTCCTTCCTCAATTGATTGATATACTCTGTAATCAATTACAGGGAAGCAATTATCAATGCTTTCAATTTCTTTTAGTTTTGTTTCATCAATATTCCCGCTTTCAATCATATCACAGATGGTTTCAAATCTATCAACATGTTCTCTGAATCTGTCTGTTGCATAATCTTTAGCCTGCCATGTTGTAATTAAGAAAGGCCAATCAGAACTTTGCAATAATAGATTTTCTCTTGCCATCTGATTTAATGCTCTATGGAGAAGTTTGTCTTCAGGTATTTCAGGATACTTATCTGCAATAGCATTAATCCGTTTTTCGCAGGCATGGATTATAGGCCACATCCATTCAGTTAAATGGTTATTCCATACATAGAAGTGTCCGCCCTGTCCCCATGAGCTTTCGGGAATTTGTATAGCTTCCTTTGGCGGGTATTTGTGAACATATTCACCTGCTGTCATTCTTTCAACTTCAGGTAAGTATGTTGCGAATTTTTTGATTACCTGTTTAATAAATTCAACACCTTCAAACCACCAGTGACCGAAAAGTTCGGTGTCGAATGATACCATTACAAGTCCTTCTTTGCCTGTTGCTTTTTTGTAATCGTTAAGCATATGGTAGATAAGAGTTGTATAGTGATCTGTATTTTCGTTAACTTTATTTAATGCTAAAACCGGATCGTAAAGCATTTTATCACCTAAATCAGTTGTTGGTGAAGTTATTCTCCAATAATGCATACCTGATTTATCGTCTTTTTTGTGGAATTCTCTGTAAACACCATCACCTGGGTATCCGTCAGCAGCTGACCATACCTGATAACCTGCTCTGTCATTTCTTCCCATAACCGCTACCTGTGCGTCAGGAAGCCAGTAAGCTGAATATGTGTCATAGCCTGTTGCAGGACGTTCCGGAAGCGGAATGTACTCAATATTTCCGTAAACTCCGATTACACGTCTGTTTCCGATTGAATTTCCTCCTTCAATTACGTGTGATTCTGTAAAGAAGTATTCAATTCCGTTGTTTTGCAGAGTTACTTCAATAGCCGGTCTCCAGTGTTTTTTACCG
This sequence comes from Candidatus Gastranaerophilales bacterium, assembly GCA_944323095.1. Lineage (GTDB taxonomy): Bacteria > Cyanobacteriota > Vampirovibrionia > Gastranaerophilales > Gastranaerophilaceae > Stercorousia. Next base: position 1,809 of record CALURE010000175.1, on the reverse strand, counting down.
TCTTTGCCCACATATTCATAACCTTGTCTGTAGGCACATTCAGGAAGCCAGCATCCGCATGCTTTTTTGCCGAATAATCTTTTTGTCGTATCAGAACCTACTTTAAATTGAGCATTCAGGTTGCTGTCAGTTGCAAGAAGCGGAGAAAAACCGTGGGTTGCACCTGATGTTGTAATTTCTATACAACCTAAATCCTGATATTTTTTGAATTGACCGATTAAGTCCATTCCGTATTTGTTGACAAATGAGTCTTTAATGTTGGAGAACCAGTCAAAGTAGTATTTTGCCAGATATTTCAAGTGCTGAGAATGAGCAACTTTAGGATCCGGATATCTTTCCAGATCTTTTGAAACCTGTGCAATTCTTGAATCAACATATTTTACAAATCCATGTTTAAGGTGTTCGTCATTAAGCTGTTCTGCAAGAATCGGTGTAATTCCGACAGTTAGCTTTGCCTTAATTCCTTCATCATACAATTCGGAAATTGCATTGAGTAAAGGAATGTAAGTTTCAGCCATACACTCATAAAGATTTTCTTCCCCGAAAGGCCACATACCGGCTTTACGGTAATAAGGAAGATGGCTGTGTAACATAAATACGAATTGTCCTACTGACATTTGCGCCTCCATATCTTATTTAAACGAATTATTTTATAAATATAATTCTTTCTTATATAATATTTATACCACAAACGGCTAAAAAATATAATCCTTAAGAACTAATTCTTGTGTATAATGTTACAAAAGTTAAAATAAGTCAGTTAAGTTGCTGTTGAAAAGGCTTTTTTAATAATTATTAAAATTATATTGCAAAAATTATATTTTTATTTTAGTATAATAAGGCTCACATCCTCAAAATAGTCTGAAGTCATTAATCAGGCATAAGAGTAAAGAAAGGCAAAATTAAGATGGCAAATATTAAATCTGCTAAAAAAAGAGTATTAACAGCCGAAAGAAACAGATTAAGAAATGTTGCTTTCAAAACATCAATAAAAACTGCTGTTAAGAAAGTATTGGAACTGGCAAAAGCTGATGATAAAGATGCTTTAAATACTGCAATGTCAAAAGCATATCAACTTTGTGACAAAGCTGTTTCTAAAGGTATTTTACATAAGAATACAGCAGCCAGAAAAAAATCAAGATTAACTAAGGCTGTAAATAAATTACAGACAAAGTAAATTAATGATTAGAATAAAAAACAGAACTGCTAAATGTGGTTCTGTTTTTTTTATTGAAAATTTAAAATAATATGTTATAATATTTATATATATAGTTAAATTATAAGGAGATGAGTATGAAAAGATTATTAATAATTGTGAATATCGGGGGGGGGGCGCTTCTGAGCTAGTCAGAGGTCAAGAGTTCAAGAAGTCAAGATGTCAGGCTGTTTACTTTAATGTCATTTCGCATTTATTGCCCAATTTAAAATTAGTTAAAGAAAGATCGCGCAACAGGTGCGCGATGACAGAACAATTTTCTGTCATCCTGAACTTGTTTCAGGATCTCATATCAGGAAGATTAGAAAATAAGCCCTCACCCCAACCCTCTCCCATAGGAGAGGGAGCAATCTGTCATTTAGAGGGAGGTCAAGCTAGTTTAGAGGGTAAGAAGATAAGAAGATATGAAGGTAGGCTATTTACATTAAAAAGCTTATCCTCCAATCCTCATACCTTCCTATCTTCCAATAATTATCCCTCACCCCAGCCCTCTCCAATGGGAGAGGGAGCAATCTATCATTTAGAGGGAGGTCAAGCTAGTTTAGAGGGTAAGAAGATAAGAAGATATGAAGGTAGGCTATTTACGTTAAAAA
>CALURE010000174.1 GCA_944323095.1 Candidatus Gastranaerophilales bacterium | reverse complement strand
ACCCCTCTCCTCGGAAGATAATCAATCTTCCTCGTCGGCAGAGTACCACATGCCCATATTTATTTGTCAAAGGTTTTCCAAACCTTGAGCGTGTCTACCCCTCTCCTCGGAAGATAATCAATCTTCCTCGTCGGCAGAGTACCACATGCCCATATTTATTTGTCAAAGGTTTTTCAAACCTTGAGCGTGTTACAGCTTTTCTCAACACGTGAAATTAATTTAACCTGAACACGGTTCATTGTCAAGAGTTTTGTTGAATATTTTCCGGATGCGCTGAGTTTGATAGTATTATTTCATAATACTCATTTTTATCTATATTTACTCCCATATTTTTTGGATCAGCAAATTTTTTCTTTTTGCTTTTATTCAATAATTTTTTGTAATCGCCTGCCATAGTTCAATTATATTACAAAATTTTAAAAACTGCTTGAAATTTTTCCTACTTTGTTTTACGATACTTTTACGTGCGTCGGTGTATTTGTGGAGCATCGATTAAAGGAATTTGATAAGTACGAAATATAAAGTTATAAAGGAATTGTGAAATGAACCCTATTATTGATGAATTGGAAAAATCTTATTTAAAGGAAAATCTTCCTGATGCAAATCCTGGCGATACTGTTAAAGTTTTCGTTAGAATTGTTGAAGGAAACAAAGAAAGAATTCAGGCTTTCGAAGGAACTGTTATAAAAAAACACGGTTCAGGTATTAATAAAACTATTACTGTTAGAAAAGTATTTCAGGGTGTAGGTGTAGAACGTGTATTTTTGCTTAACTCTCCGAGAATTGATAAAATTACCGTTCTCAGAAAAGGTGATGTTAGACGTTCAAAACTTTACTACCTGAGAGAACGTTCTGGTAAGGCAACACGTATCAAGGAAAAAATTGAAAAAAGATAAGCTTCATATTCACTGGTATCCGGGACATATTGCGAAAGCTGAAAAAAAACTTAAAGAACAGCTCTCTTTAGTGGATGCCGTAATTGAAGTTATTGATGCGAGACTGCCTTTGTCAAGCAGTTATGATAATATTACGGGGCTTTTAGGCGATAAGCCCCGTTTATTATTGCTTAATAAAGCTGATCTTGTTAATACGCAGGAATTAAACACATTTGTAAAACTATTGGAAGAAAAATCCGGTTTTCCGGTTTTAAAATCTGATGCTAAAAATTCTAAGGACTTAAATTTGATTGTTAAAAAAGCAGTAGAACTATCTGAACCTAGAATTCAGGCATTGATGAAAAAGGGACTTCTTCGCAGACCTGCAAGGGTTATGGTTGTAGGAATGCCGAATGTCGGAAAATCAAGTATTATAAATAAGTTGACAAAATCTTCAAAAACAAAAATCGGGGCAAAAGCAGGAGTTACGCGCCAGCAGCAGTGGGTACGGATTAATCCTCAGCTGGATTTGCTGGATACTCCGGGGATTATTCCTATGAAGCAGGAAGATCAGGCAAGGGCTAAAAAGCTTGCTTTTGTTAATGCAGTATCAGAAAATGCATATTCAAATGAAATTGTTGCAAAAGAACTTTTAGCCCTTCTTAATGAAAAATATCCGCAAATACTAAAGGATTTCTATAAGGTCGAAAATTTGTCACTCGATGATATTGCAAAATCCCGTAATTGGATTGTTTCCGGCGGTAATCCCGATATTGAGCGGACTGCGGTTTATGTTTTAAGAGATTTCAGGGAAGGCAAAATCGGAAAATTTATTTTGGATGAAATATAATGGATGAGTATAACAGATTTGGGCATGATGCTCTGGAAGATGCAGAGCAGATAGAGAAAAATAATAAAAAAACACAAAAACTTTTAAAAACAACTCTTACGGTTGATTCAAGAGTTGTTCAGCTGTTTACGTTTGACTTGAACCAGAAGCGAATTGTTATAGGTACTGATGAAGCAGGAAGGGGATGCGGAGCCGGCGGTGTTTTTGCAAGTGCTGTGTGTTTTAATCATCGTTCAAAGGAGCTTATCGAAAAGCTTGTTGATTTGAATGACAGCAAAAAATTATCTGCAAAAAAACGTGATGTACTTTACGATATTATTAAAGAAAATTCTGTAAATTCAACTGTATGCATAGAAGTTGATGAAATTGAAAGGATAAATATTTTAAATGCATCTCTAAAAGCTATGCGGCTTGCAATTGAGAATGTTATAGACCAGCTTTATCCTGTACCTTCCGGCAGAGATAAACTTATTGCCAGAAATATGCTTGCCAGAAGCGAACTTATGATACTTATTGACGGGAATAAGCGTATCTGGGATTTTGATTATTCGCAGAGATACGTTGTTAAAGGTGATAGCCGTTCTGCAGCAATTGCGGCTGCAAGTATATTAGCAAAGGTTAGCCGTGACAGGTATATGTTAAAACTTGATGAAGAATTTCCGGAGTACAACTGGAGAGAAAATTCCGGATATTTGACAAAAGAGCATATGGCATTGATAGATAAATACGGCCTGTGCAAATACCATAGACCGTCTTATCTTCAAAAACATTTTGCCAAACAGGAGCAGCTTAGTTTATTTTAGAGTCTATGTGGATAGTCAGATTTGAATGTCCAATTGTCATATTCTAAAAGTCCGCTGCAATGTGCGGGATTTGATTTACAAGCGTATTTTCTGGCTTCTCTAGTAGTGTCTGTTGAACTGGAATATGTTTGTAGCGAAAGCTCAGGGTTTGCATAATCTTTTGCATTGTTAGCAGGACATATTAAAAATCGATATTGATCTCGTCCTTCCTTATTCGGGTATTTATCTCCGTTGTAGTCAAAAATAATATCTATGCAGCTGCCGTTTCTCATTAAAAACGAACTTCCGTCAGTTAACATCACTTTAAACAGATTTGTATTTTCATCTTTTCCGGTTTTTAAATATTTGAGATAGTTTTTTAAATATGTATTAAAATAAATTTCGGTATTTTCGGCATCTGCATCATCATAAAGTCCTGTGTCAGGATCTTTACCTATGTTATCAACTTTTGTCCACTGTTTTGCTGAACCGTTGTCATTTTCAGATAATAGTATTGCCTGCGACATAGTACTGTAGAATTTTTTTAATCTTGCAGAAGCCTCGGATTTTTTGTGATTTTGTATTAATGAAGGCATAGTTAGTGCCGCAAC
>CALURE010000173.1 GCA_944323095.1 Candidatus Gastranaerophilales bacterium | reverse complement strand
CAGACCCGACGAATGGTGACTTTACCGTAAGCGGTTCCCACCCTCCGTAATATAACTTATTTTGTTAAAAAAGTTATAAATTTATCACCGTATTTTTTCTGTTTAATGAGTTCAAATCCTGAAAAATTTACGTCAGTAACATGTTCTAAAATTACAATTCCGCTTGAGATGTTTTTCACCGCATCAAGGCTTTGTTCATAAATCCCTGAAAAATACGGAGGATCTATGTAGATTACATCAAATTTCTCGTTAAGCGCCGGAGTAATTTTGAGGCTGTCCCCTTTGATTAACTGCGGACAGGGGCTGAATTGCTTAAAATTGGATTTAATAATATTAAAAGCTTTAGGATTTTTTTCTATTGCTGCGGCTTTTATAAATCCCCTTGATAATGCTTCAAGTCCCATTATCCCTGAACCTGCAAACATATCAAGAAAAGAGGATTCATCAAAATTCAACATTGATTGAAGCGTGTTAAAAATACTCATCCGAACTTTTGAAAGCGTAGGTCTTGTAATATTTTCGGGCGGAGTCAGGATTTTTTGCCCCTTAAATTTGCCGGCTGTAATAATCATATTAACTATTTTACAATGAATAAGATTTGATGTATAGTTATAAGCAGAGAGTTTACAAATCGGGTTTTTAATATGGAGCAGAGAGAAAATAAAACGGATGTAATAGTAGTCGGCGGCGGGCCTGCCGGAATTTCATGCGCGATTACAATTGCAAGAGCAGGAAAACAGGTTGTATTGATTGAACGCGGGAAATTTGCAGGGAGTAAAAATGTTTTCGGCGGTGCAATTTATGCTCAGCCGACACGTGAAATTTTTCCTGATTTTGAGCTGAGTGCTCCTCTTGAAAGAAAAAATATCGAACATAAATTTGCGCTTTTAACGGAAGATTCAGCTACAGTGATTTCCCACAAAAAGAAACATGAAAATCCTGTGAGCTATACTGTCATAAGAGGGAAATTTGACCGCTGGATGGCTGAACAGGCTGAAAAAGAAGGTGTTATTCTTGTTGAAGAAACCGTGGTTAGAGAATTGATTGTTGAAAACGGTTGTGTAACAGGTGTCCGTACGGAACTTGAAGATTATCATGCCGATATTGTTGTTCTTGCTGACGGTGTAAATTCTCTGCTTGCAAAACAAATAGGGCTTAGAGGAAAATTAAAGCCGCAAGATGTTGCATTGAGCGTTAAAGAGGTTATTAAGCTTCCTGAAGAAGTTATAAATGAGCGATTTCATGTAAATAGTGATGAAGGGTGTATTTATGAAATTTTTGGCGGTCCGATGCTTGGTATGCTCGGCTTAGGGTTTTTGTACACTAATAAAAATTCTGTAAGCATAGGGCTTGGCATTACTTTAAGCGAGTTAACCGAAAAAGGATTGAAGCCTTATGAATTGTTAGATGACCTTAAAAAACATCCTGAAATTGCCCCCTTAATCAAGGACGGTGAACTGCTTGAATATTCGGCGCATTTAATCCCCGAGGGCGGATATAAAAAAGTTCCGCTGTTGTTTGGTTCAGGTGTAATGGTTTGCGGTGATGCTGCAATGCTTGTAAACAATATGCACTGGGAGGGTACAAATCTTGCAATGATTTCAGGAAAAATTGCAGGTGAAACAGCTGTTATTGCACTGGGTAAACGTGATTTTTCCGGGCCGGCGCTTGCAAGGTATCAGTTTGGACTTGAAAATTCTTTTATCTTAAAAGATTTAAGGACTTATCAGGATTTAATGGAAGGAATAGGAGAAAGAGCAGAGCAGTTTTTAGGGTATTATCCGAAAAAAATCAGCTCGTTTTTTGAAATGTTTACGTCTGTTGATGGTATCCCGAAACGTCAAAAATATCATGAATTTATAAAAAGTATTTTTACTGACAGAAGTTTTTCGGATTTGTTTAAAGATATAATAAGTGTTATAAAATTATTATGGAGTATTTTGCTGAAATGAGTGATTTGGAAGATAAACTTTATACTGTTAAATATACCCCCGATACAGAATCTCATCTTCATCCGGATGAGCAGAGCTGTTTAAGATGTTCATCAAAAATTTGTACTGTAATATGTCCTGCTAATGTTTACGAGTGGGATAATAACAAGCAAAAGCTTGTCGTTAATTTTGAAAATTGTCTTGAATGCGGAGCCTGCAGAATTGCATGTGAAAACTGTTCTCTCGGCTGGGAATACCCGAAAGGTACTAAAGGGGTTACATTCAAACAGGGGTGAACACTTGACAGATTAAACAAAATTCTTCATAATAATTTTATCAGTATGACATAAGGAGAGGCATTATGAAAGAAGAATACACTAATCAGCACAGAAGATGGTATGATAAAGATCCGGTTTTGTCACAGGCTGTCAAAACCTTAGAGGACAGCGATGACGAGACCCAGATACGTATTGCTTTAAATTTAATTAAAATTATTATCGAGCATAATATTGAAGATGAAAAATTTGAGGCTGTAGAAGATATTATAAATGCAGTAGGCTCAGGTCTTGACGATAACAGAAAAGGCCGCTGGTATGATATTGATTCAACACTGCGCACAGCAATGAATATGCTTCAGAATTGTCCTGCAGCAACCCAGCATATAATTGCCAAAGAAATGGCTAATATGGTGCTTGATAAATTTAAGAAAGAAGAAGATAACGAAGAAGAAGTTTAATAAATTATTGTTTTAACAATTTTATAAATTAATTCAATTTTTTCATCAGATGCATTTTCAAAGATTTTATTCATATCTTTAATAAGTGCATCTTTTGTCTTTTTATGTTCAAAATAAAATAAATCAAAAATTTCAATATCAAAGATACTGCAGATTTTTTGCAGTGTTTCAAAAGTGGTAAAACAAGTACCTGTTTCTATTCTGCAAATTTGTTTGGGGTCAAGTCCGACCATTTCGGCTAACTGTTCCTGAGTTAATTTTTTGTTTTTGCGTAATTCTTTAATCCTTTTGCCGAAAAGTTTTAATGAATTCATACACTCTCCATTTTTTAATTTTAAGATATATATTTTATTTAAAAATCCCTTTTAATATTAAATATTCTTGACAATTAAATATTTAATGTTAAATTATTCATGTTAAATGGGTTTAATTTGTAAAAATATCCCTTTTAATGAGAAATTTTTACTGCTGGAGTATTAATG
>CALURE010000172.1 GCA_944323095.1 Candidatus Gastranaerophilales bacterium | reverse complement strand
ATTATGAAAGACGGATGGGAAATTAAAGACGATTATCCATGGTAATTTTTCTTAATTATTATGACTTTAAGCCCTTCTTGTGTTATTATACAGTATAATGATTGAACTCTTAATTTTATATGTATTATTAAAAAGAGACTTAACAATGTATGCTGTTCAAAAGCATATAATTGATATTTTTGCGCCGTTTACTTCTCCGAGTTTCGGCGCGCTAAAGCCTGCACTGACACGTTTGGAAGAAAAAAATTGTATAACCTCAAGAAAAATGATGTCAGAAGGCGGAAAACTTTCTGTTTACTATTCTCTGACGAATTCGGGTAAAAGTGAATTAAAAAGGCTTTTAACGGAAGATATGTCTGCTAATCCGGCACAATTCTTGTCTCATGCAAGAATTAAGCTTTGCTGTGCGGATGTTTTGTCTGTTGAAGAAAAAGAAAGATTGTTTTTCAATACTAAATCTCTGGCTGTGAAGATTAAAGCCGGCGCAAATTCAATTTTATCAGATGAATACAAACATACTAATTTTTATCAAAAAGTTATTCTTGATAATACAATTTGTGAGCTTTCAAATTTTATTACAATTATAGAAGGGTTAGAAAAAGATAATGCCGGCAATAGTTAGCGAGGTTTTAAAAAATTCTATAGCAGAGGAACTGGAGGTCTCTGCAGGTGATGAGGTTTTGTCAATTGACAGCTGTACAATGCAGGATATGATTGATTATAATTATCTTTGCAAAAATGATTTTCTTACTCTTGAAATAAAAAAATCAAACGGACAAATTGAGGTTATAGAAATAGAAAAAGATTTTGATGAAGATCTTGGAATTGTTTTTGAAAGCGCGGTTTTTGATAAGGTAAAACCCTGTTTAAATCATTGTATTTTTTGTTTTGTAGATCAACAGCCGAAAGGTTTGAGACCAACGCTTTATGTTAAGGATGATGATTACCGGCTTTCTTATCTGCAGGGAACTTATATCACTCTGACTAATCTTAAGGATGAAGATAAAGAGCGTATAAAAAGACTGCATCTCGGGCCTTTTTATGTGTCTGTACATACTACAAATCCGGACTTGCGTGTTCAGATGCTGAAAAATCCAAATGCAGGCAAGGCTCTGGAAAATTTGAAATGGTTCAGAAAAAATAAAATCCCGTTTCATGCGCAAATTGTTTTGTGTCCCGGCTATAATGACGGAAAAGAGCTGGAAAGAACACTGTCTGATCTTGCGAAACTTAAAAATACGGTGCTGTCAACCGCAATTGTGCCTGTTGGAATTACTCAATTCAGAGAGGAAGAGTTAAGACAGGTTGATAAAAAATGTGCGCTGGAAACAATTGAAATTGCATCAAAATTCAAGCGTGTCTGTTGTTCTGATGAATTTTTTCTTTTAGCGGAAAAAGAAATTCCACCTGCAAATTATTACGGTAATTTTTCGCAGCTTGAAGACGGTGTTGGTGCACTTCGTCTGCTTTTGGAAGATTTTAAAACATTAAAACTACCCGAAAAAATTAGCAAATCAATAAAAATTGCCTTAGCAACAGGATATGCGGCTAAATACGCGTTAGATAAAATTGCGGCAGAGCTAAATAATATTGAAAATCTTTCAGTGAGTGTAAATCCTGTAAAGTCAAATTACTGGGGGCGCGATATTACCGTCTCGGGTTTGATAACTACGGATGATCTTATTAGAACAATAAAAGATTCAGACGCTGATTTAATCGTAATTCCCTCAGTTATGTTAAAGCCTTACAGCGAAGATTTTCTTGACGGAAAAAATCTTGACTATGTAAAGCTCAAATCAGGAAAAGAGTTTTTAATTGTTAAAAATATCTATTCAGTTAATGAAATTGTTGATTATATTGATAAATTATAAAAAAACTCTCCCCTTAAAAGGGAGAGTTTTTTTTATGAAGTTTATTATATATCCTTGTATGAACCTGCAAACCGGTTTGTATAAATGGTATGCAGCAGTTCATGTGCTTTATGGGAATTCGGGTGTTCAAGATATTCCTGATAAAGTTTTTGAATTGACGGATTCATATGTGATTTTCTGTAAGGAAGTGATTCATCTTCTTTGTAAAGACCTTCAGCGCGTTCTTCTTTAATTTTAGAATCATCGCAGCTTCTCGGTTGTCCGCCTCCGTTGATACAGCCTCCGGGGCAGGCCATAACTTCAAGCATCTGGAATTGAGCTTTACCTTCTTTAATCTCTCTTAATGATTTTTCTGCTTCTTTAAGAGTTGAAACAACTCTAACTACAAGTTTAGTTCCTTTAAGGTCAAGTTCAATATCTCTGCAGCGGTTTGATGTACCTCTCATTTGTTTTATATCAACATCTTGCAGAACTTCTCCGGTTGCAAATTCATAAGCCGTTCTAACAGCAGCTTCCGCAACACCGCCTGATGCACCGAAGATTGTTCCGGCGCCTGTATATTCTCCGAATGGTGAATCAGGCATTTCCGGTTCAAGTGCATTAAAATTAATTCCTGCTTCTTTAATCATACGGCCGAGTTCCTGTGTAGTCAGAACATAATCTGTATCCGGACGTCCGTTATGAGTAAGTTCAGGCCGTTTACATTCATATTTTTTAGCCGTACATGGCATAATTGCAACCACAACAAGATTTTCTTGAGGTATATTAAAATGTTCAGGAACAAGTGTTTTGAGAACAGGTGAGAGCATGCTCATCGGCGATTTGCAGCTTGATAAGTGATTCAGCATATCAGGATGCTCCATTTCCAGATATTTAATCCATGCAGGGCAGCAGGAAGTAAATATTGGAAGATTTTCTCCGCTTTTCAGTCGGGATAAAAACTCCGTTGCTTCTTCCATAATTGTTAAATCTGCACTGAAATTAGTATCAAATATCAAATCAAATCCGATTTTGCGTAGTGCTGCATTCATTTTGCCGATAGAATTTTCACCTGGTTCAAGTCCGAACATTTCTCCTATCGCAACCCTTGTTGCAGGAGCCATTTGAACAACAACTTTTTTATCAGGATTTGTAATTTCTGACCAGACCTGTTCAACATCGGATTTAATAGTCAAAGCACCTGTCGGGCATACTGCAACACATTGGCCGCAGTTTACGCAGTCAACCTGTCCGAGCGGTCTGCCGTTCATCGGTTGAACAACTGTTTTTGAACCTCTGTTTGCGAAACCTAAAACCGAAT
>CALURE010000171.1 GCA_944323095.1 Candidatus Gastranaerophilales bacterium | reverse complement strand
CCGGCTCTGACAGCCTGATTTACTACTGAAAGTGATTTTTTCAGCTGCGTTTTTATGACTTTCCCGCGGTAATGAGCAACAAGCGACGGCATCGTCAATGCGGCTACAACACCGATTACACCAAGAGTTATCAAAACCTCCGCAAGAGTAAAACCTTCTCTACTAAAACAACTCCTTAATGCTGAACTAAAAAATTCCCTAAAACTTTCATAATCTTTACTTAATAAATTTGTTGATACTTTGTTTAACGATTCTTTGGATAAATAATTTAAAAGCCCGGAATTGCCCCCCCCCCGAAACTCTCTCTAAATGATTGTTTTGGCATATTTCATACCTTCCTTTCTTTTTACTTTGTACCTTTTTTATTTTAACATATTAACACGACTTTTTCAAGTGACTTTCTATAAACCATATTATTCAGCATTTATATTTTTCTTGCTTTCTCACCTAATTCTATGATTTTTAAATAAAATGTTTGAAATTTTAATCAAAAAGTAGTATGATTATCCGGTAACGATATTGAAAGAGGTTTATATGAAATTACACATGCAGATTTTAATCGCTTTGGGTCTTGGCATAAAAAGAAACTGGCATATATTTACAGGAATTATACTCGGTATTGCAGTCGGCATATTTCTGCACTCACACGAATATCCTCTTGTATCTACGCTTTTGACTTTTATAGGACAGATATTTATACGATTAATCCAAATGGTTGTAATACCGCTGGTTGTTTCATCAATAATAATCGGAATTACCAGTGTCGGCGACAACAAACAGCTTGGCAAATTCGGAACAAAAATGGTCTTATATTACGGGATAATAACAACCGTTGCAGTTGTTATAGGTGCAGGGCTTGCACTGTTATTTAAACCCGGTGTCGGTGCGGCAGGTTATATTGCACAAAATACAGCAAGCGAAGTTCAGGCATCAGTTGCTACAGCAATGGCACAGCAGCAGGGAAATATTTTAAATATATTTTTAGGATTTATCCCCAGTAATCCTATACATTCGGTTGCGGCAGGCGACATGGTTCCAATAATTGTATTTGTAGTAATTTTTGCACTTGCTCTTGCTAAAGTCGGGGATGTAAACAGACCTATCGTATCGTTTTTTGAATCTGTTTTTGCCGCAACTATGAAAATAACAGACTGGATTATGTACGTTGCAGCTCCCGGTGTATTTGCATTAACAGCAAGCGCAGTATCAAGCTTTGGAATTGACATATTCACAAGTATTTCAAAATATCTGGTTGTGTTGTTCATAGGATTTATGCTGCAATTGTGCGTAGTTTATCCGCTTTTCCTGAAATTTTTCTCAAAAGTCAATATTGTAATGCTTTATTCTGCAATTGCAGAAGCTATGATGGTGGCATTCGGGACAGCAAGTTCATCAGCTACTTTGCCTTTGACAGTTGCATGCTGTGAAAAACGCGGAATATCACATAAAATTGCAAACTTTGTTTTGCCTCTGGGCGCCACTTTGAATATGGACGGAACAGCATTATTACAGACAGTTGCCGTTATATTTTTAGCACAGGCCTACGGAGTTGCAATAACACCGTTTTTATTAATTCAAATCTGTGTACTGGCAATGATAGCATCTTCAACCTGTGCAGGAATCCCTGGAGCAGGCTTAATAACTATAGCATTAATCCTTAACGGAATGGGTTTGAGTCCTGAGCAGCTTATTGCAGGTTTTGCATTCCTGTTTGCGATAGAGAGAGTAACAGATATGATGAGAACTCTTGTAAATGTTACATCTGATGCAGTGGTAACAGCCGCAATAGCAGATAACGAAAACGAAATCAATTATGATTTGCTGAACAACCCCGCAGCGTATGAAGATATAGCATAGCCCCCCCCACCCCAAGAAAGGAAATATTGAATGAAAAAATTACTAACAGCAATTTTTATAGTCAACATACTTGCAGTTCCATGTTTTGCAATCTCTAAAAATGCATCAACAGAAGAAAAGCTTGAATATATAAAAGAACAATCTATTAAAATGAAAACAAAACGTATGGAACGCACCTGGGAAAATTTATGTGAACAAGATCCGAAAACCTGTAAAGAAAAACAAGAATGGTTTGACGATTTATTATATGATGCAAGTGTACGTAAAAAGGATATGCAAGTTCTTATGTTCAATTTATACCGGAATAAAAATAATAACAATTATTATAGACCCTAAGTTTATAAATCTACACTGCGAAGTTGCCTGACTGCTTTTAATGAAATCTTTAATTTCTTAAAAGTTTCTACGTACAAAATCTATTCCTTTAAAAAGATGCTGAAACAAGTTCAGCATGACAATATTAAAAAATTCAATACAAACTTTTTGCAAAATTACAGTTTTTCTGCTAGGTTTTTGTTATGAACAAAACTGATGAGCTTGCATCAATACATCTTGGCAAAAAATCTCAAGGGAGCGAGAAATACAATCCGGTGCTTCTTGTTGCAATTCCACGATGCGAAAACAGAAAACAATACAATATAGATGACAACAATCTGCCGTTTGACGGATTTGATGTGTGGCATGCGTATGAATTTTCGGCACTTACCCAAAACGGAGTTCCCGTTACAAGACTTTTAAAGCTTAAATACGACTGCAAAAGCAAATTTCTTGTTGAATCAAAATCTCTCAAACTTTATTTAAACTCATTCAACATGTCAAAGTTCGGCGCAACTGTAAACGAATGCCTTGAAATCTGCAAAAATATTATTGAAAAAGATTTGTCAGAAAAACTTAAAACAAAAATCGAAGCAAATTTTATTGAAAACAGCGCCGAACGCAAAGAAATATTTAAAAACTTTCAAAACATAATGAATTTTGTTGATGAAAAAACTCTTAAAGTCGACAAATTCAAAGAAGCACCCGAACTTTTAGAAACGAAAGACACAGATGAAGAAAAAAGTTATTATTTAACATTTGACTCTCTGCGCTCAAACTGCAGGGTTACTCACCAGCCTGATTTCGGGGATTTGTTTTTATACTACAAATCTAAAAAACACATTTTAGAAAACAGCCTTGTAAAATACTTAAGCTCTTTCCGTTCTGAATTCCATTTCCACGAAGAATGCTGTGAAATGATTTACAAAAGACTTTATGATTTGCTTGACAATGATGATGAACTCTTTGTCTGTGCACTTTACACACGCAGAGGAGGAATAGATATTTGTCCTGTGCGC
>CALURE010000170.1 GCA_944323095.1 Candidatus Gastranaerophilales bacterium | reverse complement strand
ACAACTGCCGGTGTAATTTTTGATAAATTTAAAGAATCAAAAATACCGCAGTGGCTGACAGGAGCGTTGCTCATTCCGGTTGTTGCACAAATATGGGTTGCACCTGTTCAAATGTTTTATTTTAATACATTCAGCACATATTCTGTTTTCGCAAATATTTTCAGTATGCCGTTTCTAAGCGTAATAAGTTTCGGCGGTTTTGTAAGTTCAATTATCGCAATCTTCACACCGTTCACCGCCAAAATCTGCATGGCAGCAGATGTAGTTTTAAATTACGTGCTTAATATACTCGTGTTTATCTCAAACTTCTTCGCAAATCTTCCGTCCTCGCTTATTACAACAACTCACCCTAATATTTTTCAAATATTCATTTATTACGGAATAATTCTTGCCATAACTCTTTCTATAAAAACAGGTTTTAGCAAAAAACTTTTATATGTATGTACAATCTCAGGCATTATACTAATCCTGACCTTAATCAATATTCCCTCAAAAAATCTTGAAATAATTGCGTTTGATGTACAAAATGCTGACTGCTTTTTAATAAAAACCCCGCAAAACAAATATTTTATAATAGATACAGGCAGAGCAGGCTACAAAGGCAGCAAAGCACAGGCAAATTCAATTATTATTAAATATCTGAAAGACAAAGGCATAAGTAATATAGAAGGTCTTATTATAACCCATTTTGACAACGACCACTCAGGCGGCGCAGTTGATATTATGAAAAGCATAAAGGTAAAACAGGTTTATATAAATTCTTATAAAGACCAATCCATAACATCCGGACGCATCTACAAAAAACTAAAAGAACTTAATATCCCCTCAAAAATTCCTGACAGCAATAAATCTATATATTCCGAAAACAACCTGAATATAAAAACATACCTTTCATACTCCCAAGAAGACAACGAAAAATCCATAATAACCCTCTTAAGTTATAAAGATTTTGACATGCTTTTTACAGGTGATGCAGGAATAGAAGCGTTTAACAACTTGAAAAAAGATATTCCGCATAACGTAGAAATCTTGAAAGTCGGTCATCACGGCGGCCCGCATGTTGTAAATTCAAATATGCTTAATCACCTGAATACAAAAGTTTCCATAATATCAACAGGTCCAAACTCTTTCGGTCATCCGAACAAAGGGACTCTTGATATTTTAAGAAACACCGATATTTACAGAACTGACCGCAACAATTCTATAAAAATTGAATCTGACGGAACAAATTACACAGTTTACACCTACAACAAAGACAAAAAGAAATACCTGAAATCAAAAGAATTCGGAATTGTCCTCTAATACCCCCTCTCCTGTGGGAGAGGGCCGGAGGTGAGGGCTGTTTAGAAGATAGGAGGGTAGGAGGATTAGAAGATAAGCTTTTTAATGTAAATAGCTGTAGGGTGGGATAAGCGTTAGCGTTCCCACCGGAATGGTCATTAGAAGACCGGAAGGTCAGAGGGCAAGAGGGCAGGCTATTTTCATTTATAAATGTTATGCAGAAACACATAACACAATCTGACATTCAGCATACAGTTTTACCCCTAATTAGTGTAAACTGCCATATAAATCCTTATCCGCAAGCGCTGTTTCTATTTCGTCAATAATCAAAGATGCAGCAGCAACCCTGTCATCCGCAGAAGTAATAGGGCGCCCTACTACCATAAAATCAACACCTGACAATATAGCATCACGCGGTGTATCAACTCTCACCTGATCATTTACGGAAGCCCAGGTCGGACGGGTTGCGGGACATAAAATCATAAAATCATCACCTATTTCTTTTCTAATTCTTTTTGCCTCCTCGGCACTTGCCACAACTCCGTCTAGTCCTGAGTCCCTTGCAACTTTTGCAAGCTGCAAAACAAAATCTTCTATATTTTTATCAACACAAAGTTCTGTTGTCAAAGTTTTCTGCCCGAAACTTGAAAGCAAAGTAACACCGAGAATTGTAGGAGGTTCAATCCCCATGGATTTTGCTGCCGCGCGGGAAGCTTTTACAACAGCCGAAGTCATCTTTGATCCGCCCTGAATATGAACGTTAAAGAAATTTATATTATTTTTAACAAGACTGATACAAGCCTTTTGAACAGTATGCGGTATATCATGAAATTTACAGTCATAATAACACTTTGCGCCATGTTCTTGTAATAATCTAAATGCCTCAAATCCGTAATTAACAATTAAAGGCAAACCTATTTTGAAATAACCGACATAATCCTTGAGCTCTTTAACAAGTTCACGCGCTTCTTTAAGGTTATCGACATCAAGCGCAAGAATAATTCTCTCTTTTGCAGTTTCAGGTTTTTGTATCATATTACAAGGATAATATCACCGTGGTAAAATAAAATCAACCCCGCATCCGGCGGGGTTAAAAATCTGATTAATAATTCATCTGCCAGCCATCCTTCATAATTCTTTCAGCACAAAAATAATGTGTCGCACCATGAGCAGAAATTGAACTAGTACAATTATTAACAACATTATTATATTCTAATCCACTTTGAAGCAACTTACCTTGCATATCAAAACGAACTTCGAAAAAATCCCTACCGGCAGTATTAGGCGCACGATCGCCACCGTTTACATCAATAAAAGCTTTAATAATAGGAGAACTAGTAGAACTGCTATAGTTATACTCAACTGATAAATATATATCAGCACCATCAGCAGTTTTTAATAAAAATCCATAAGGTGAAGGTGAAGTTACACCATATGAATTATTATAAAATTTATATAAAGGGGCTGGTCGAGAATCAGAATATACAGGTCCAGAACTAGAAGCATATTTATAAACATCCTGTGTAATATTAAAATACTTCTTTGCTAATCTTGTAACTTCCGCATATGAATTTGTATTCAATGCTGTTATAAAATCATTATCATCAAGGTTATCCGAGCCTGTCTCTGCCTGCATTAATCTAAATGCATTGGTAATCGTATTATATGCTTTTTCAAACTGGGTTACATAAACCTTCTTCTGGTGCTGAGAGATTAATGTAGGAATTGTCAATGCCGCAACCACACCTATTACACCAAGAGTAATTAAAACCTCTGCTAAAGTAAACGCAAAAAACTTTTTCATAAAGCCTCCATTATATTTATGATTATATATATCACTATTATAACAGATTTTTTGGCTTTTACAACCCCTTGAATTTAAAGGCTCAGAAGCCCCCCCCCCGCAAAGCGCATTCATATCAGTGTTTTCCA
>CALURE010000169.1 GCA_944323095.1 Candidatus Gastranaerophilales bacterium | reverse complement strand
GACGCTCTTCCGATCTAAAAATTTGATAAAAGAATGGAGAAATATTTTGAAGAGCAGTGTGAGTTTATAAAATGCAAACCTGGCTGCTGCTCGTGCTGTGAGGTTGGTGAGTATCCGTTTTCAAGACTTGAGGCTGAATATTTAATGTCTGGTTACATAAAACTGGATAAAAGAGTTCAGCAAAAAATAAAAAAAGAAATTAATCAAATTAAGCAGAATAATCTGAAATATTACAAATGTCCCTTTCTGCAGGAGAAAAAATGCGTACTTTACAATTACAGAGGAATTGTTTGCCGCACACACGGGCTTGCGTGGTATGATTATGATGAAGAAAAAATAAAACTTCCGTATTGTGTAAATCTCGGGTTAAATTACGGCAAAGTTTTTGACCGTGAAACAGGCGAGGTTTTTCTACAAAATCCAGTAAAAGAAAGGTTAACAATAGACAGCATCCTGAGAAGCCCTGAAGCAGAAAGTTATGAACTCGAATGCGGAGAAATAAGACCTTTGATTAAGTGGTTTTAGCATAGCGGGAACGCTTTGCTTGTCCCACCATACAGCTATAATTCCCCTCCAGCAGGAGCGTAATTCCGAAGCATCAAAGAATCCTGCTTATCATAGCAGACGGAGGTCAGGATGTCAGGAGGTCAGGCTGTTTACGGCGAGCAGAGCCCGCAAATAAGTTACTTTCGTGCGCAGCACCGATACGAGCCTGTCTTCCTGCCCTCTGACCTTCCGGTCTTCTGATAACCAGCCCATCTCTAACTCTCTCCCCAAAAGGGAGAGAGGACAAAAAAGAATTCCCCTCCCTTGAGGGGAGGGGGAAGGGGGTGGGTGATTATGCAGAGCCAAGAAGATAAAATTAGCCCTCACCCCGCCCCTCTCCCATGGGAGAGGGGTATTTCGTCATTCTTTCACCTGACCGCTCTGAATGACGGGGAAGAATTTTAATAAAGTGTTTTTATCCTGTCCTTTAATTCCGTTTTTACAAATGCGGTGAGTTTTACCATGTTTGAAAAAAGTTTGTCGGAGACAATATGCTCCATTTTGCATGCAGTTTCAAGCGCCTCTTGTTTCTCAATACCAAGAACTTCTATTAGAAATTCAGATAAATTTTCATGTTTTGTCAAAATCTTTTTTGCAATTTTTTCACCATCATCTGTCAGGGTAATTGGTGAATATGGTGCGTAATTAATAAGTTTTTTTTCTGATAAAGTATTCAAGGCACCTGTGACAGATGCTTTTTTTACATTCAAAGCTTCTGCAATTGCTGTTACTTTTGCCTGACCGCTTTTTAAAACCTGATTGTAAATCTCTTCAATATAATCTTCCAGACTTACGGAAAGTTTTTCCATTTAAATACTCCTGATTACCTTAATGATATCATGTGGACTGTCTATTATAAAGTCTGCACCTTCGAGATTTTTTTTGTCTCTAAAACCCCAGGTTACTCCAATACTTGCAAGACCGGCATTTTTGGCAGTCTGTATATCAACATCCGAGTCACCTATATATACCGTCGAATTTTTTTCAGCCCCTAATTCTTCCATAACCTTAAATACACCCTTTGGTGACGGTTTTTTCGGAATATTGTCGGACTGGCCTGCGGGTGAATCTATTAAATCTCCAAAATATTTCCTGCACAATTCTTTTACAGCTGAATCAAATTTATTAGATACCACACCTGTTTTTATACCGTTTGATTTTAGCTGTGTCAATACATCCAAAATACCATTGTATGGAGCAGTATGGTTATACATATTCCTCGAATAATGCTGTTTAAAAACATTCAAACATTCGTCAATATTTTTGCATTCTGAAGGAACGGCACGTTCTATAAGTTTTTTCACCCCGTTGCCTACAAAATTTCTGACCTGCTCAAGGGAACGCTCCGGATAACCGAACTGCAAAAGAGCATAATTCGTTGACTCTTTCAAATCCTCTAATGTATTTAATAATGTTCCGTCCAAATCAAATATTACAGTTTTTATCATAACCGGATTTTAGCACAAATATCACACAAAATATTAATATGGCTAATTCATATGAAGTGATATTATAAATACAAGCAAAATGACTGTTGAAACAACAAAAGATATACCTGTTAAAATCCAGTAAAGCGAAATTCCTTTTTTCTTTGTTTTGCAAACCATGACAGATGATTGCTTTTTTAATTTTTTTGTTTTTTTGTAACCTGGCTTTGAAGTTCTTTTTTGTTTGACAGCTTTTTGAGATTTTGCCTCAGTGTATTTTTCTGCCAGACTTTTTTCACTTCTTTCTCCTGTTATAAGAAGTTCGGTATTGTATCGGCGCCTTAAAATATCAGGATCTGCACCTCTTATGTAAACCGAAAAGCTTATTGCAGCTTCAAATGCCCTTTTTAAGCATTCAAGTGCGGTTATGCCGTCTTTTTTTATGGAAGCAGAATGCACTGCCGAGTTGCCGTGTTTTTTTAAGAAATACAAATCATTTATAAACTCTTTTTCTTCAATACCGCCTGTTGAACAGTCATTTAGGGAGGCCAGCATGTCGTCAAACGTTATTTTTTCTCCATTCCTGCCGGAGACTGACACATGCTTTTTTTGCCCAAGAACTTTTTTACACAAATGTTCCCCGAACCTTCTTGTCTGTCCCATGCACTGTTCAAAATATTCATCTCTGTAAAGTTTTTCCGCTTCCGTGATTATTTCGTATAAATTTTTATCAACTTTTTTTAAAAAATCAAAATTAGCAGTCATATTTAAATCATATCACATCTTTATAAATATATTAAATATTTTGTCGGTATTATGATAATCGATCTGGATAAAAACTATAACAAGTAGTGTACATACAATGCACATGGTATATAATTTAAAAAGCCCGAAACCTTAATGGTTCGGGCTTTTTAAATGGAGGAGGAGGTGGAATTCGTGTCTTGCTCGCTCGCGTTTAACGGCAATTCCGTGTTTTGTTTTCAGTGATTTTATCACTTCCAACAAAAGCACTCCAGCCTCAGCTCGCTCGCGCAACCCACGTAAATGTGATTTCTGTAAATTAACACCTATTTTGCAGAAATGTAACAGTAGATTTGAAGATTTTATTTAGCAACACATATTGCAAAAGTATCTTCATTACTTTTTGTGGTATAATTTGGACTACCAGAAGTAAAAATGTTACCATACATTCTATAATCAGGTATTCCATATGGCCCTGTAAATTCACTTCATAACAAGCCCCATGGGG
>CALURE010000168.1 GCA_944323095.1 Candidatus Gastranaerophilales bacterium | reverse complement strand
AAAATCAACTTGCTCTGACCAAACACAAATTTATAGTTAAAACAGATATTGCCTTAATACACAAATTTTATTCATAAATATTTTCTGAAACCGTAATCTTTGGAAATTGTTCTTCCTATTAATTTCAATTCTTCTGCTATTTTTTTTCGGCTGCCCGAAAAATGTTTGTCAGGATATATTTCATATTTTTTGCAGTAATCACCTAGGGTTACATTGGGCATTATAACATTTGCACCGCTTTGCAATGCGATATTTCTGCCGTTTTCATAAATTGTTTCCATTGCTGTCGTTGCTGGAATATTTATATTTTTTAGCAGAATTCGCGTCAATGCCATGACTTTTAATGCGAGAATAAAATTTCCGCTGTCAGCGTTTTTTAAAGGGGTATCAGGATGCGGAATAAAAGGTCCGATACCAATCATATCAGCATTAATTTCTTTAAAAAATAATATATCATCAGCAAGAGATTCAACAGTTTGTTCGGGAAGTCCGACAAGGCAGCCCGTGCCTGTTTCATAACCGAGTTCTTTCAAATCCTTCAAACAACGCAATCTATTATCAAAACTCATATCAGGATGCATTTTTTTATACAAATTCCTATCTGTAGTTTCAATCCTTATCAAATACCTGTCCGCCCCTGCATCTTTAAACATTTTGTATTCATCACGGGATCTCTCACCGATACTAAGAGTTACGGCGGTGTCATAAGTTTTTATCTTTTTTATAATTTCGCAAAGTCTATCTGCCGTAAAATACATGTCTTCCCCCGATTGAAGCACAATAGTTTTATATCCTTGTGCAACAGCATTTTCGGCAGTTTTTACAATTTCCAAATCTGAAAGTCTGTATCTTGCGACCTTATTATTTTCTGCGCGAATTCCGCAATATTTGCACTTGCACCGACATATATTGGAAAACTCTATCAGTGCTCTCAGGTGAACTTCATCACCTGTATATTTTTTACGAACACTGTCAGCTTTTGCCAAAAGAGCTTCATTGATACTGTCATCTTTTAAAATTTCAATAATTTCTTTTTTTGAGAGAGTTTCCATAACAGTAAAATTATAACACGATAAAAACAGTGTTTTATTGGGACATATATCGCAGTTTAAAACAGATATCCACAAAAGTAGTCATAATGTCATTCCGAACTTGTTTCGGAATCTTAACATTGCAAGATGCTGAAACGAGTTCAGCATGACGACCAATAGTTCGCGTAAACTGCGATATATGTCCCGTTTTATTAACATAACTTTATTAAAATATTGCCGTAAATCAAATTTAAATATAATATGTTAAAGTGGATTTATTATAGGAGAAATTTATATGAAAAAACTCTTTCAACTTGCATTGACACTTTTCACAGCCTCTTTTATAATCGGGCTTCCTGCATTTTCTTATCCTGACGTAACCCCTGACTACTGGGCTGCTCCGCAAATAAAAGAACTAACGGAAAAAGGTGTAATTGTCGGCTATCCGGACGGAACTTTTAAACCTGATGCAAACGTAAGCCGCGCAGAATTTGCATCAATGGCTATAAAAGCACTAGGGCAGGAACATACAACAATTGCACAGCCTGTTAATTTTAATGATATTGAACCCGGTTTTTGGGCATATGATTCAATACAAAAAGCTTTATATTTTGATTTAATATCCTGTCCGCCGGAAGGTGAAGCATTCAGACCTGATGATACAGTTACCAGAGGCGAATCAATTTCTGTTGCCGTAAATGCTTTAACAACAGAACAAATAAGTAATATAAAAGCAAAAGAAGTTTTATCAAAGAAATATGCTGATACAGATGAAGTTCCTGAAAAATTCTTAATTCCGGCGGGAAAAGCTGAAATCTTGAACATGCTCGTTACAATTCCATCATCAGACAAAGCTAAAATAGATGCCGAAAGACCTGCAACAAGAGCAGAAGTTGCAGGCATATTATACAATATGATGGAACAGGCAAAATTAAACCCTAATGCCAAGCTTGCAGAAGCCATGCGGAAAAAAACAGGGGAAGGATATGTTATTGAAAGCGCATTTGTACAGGGCAGCATCGGAACAATTCCCGCAGGCGCGCTGGTCCCTGTAAAGCTCGGCAATTACATAAGCACCCAAACATCCAAAGCTGGAGAAATATATTCAGCCTCTGCACCAGAAAACTATATAACTAAAGATAAATTTATCCTTGTATAAAGGTTCAAACCTGAAGGGGCAGCTTCTGGATGTAAGAAGCGGAAAATGGTTTGTCAGAAACGGAGTGCTCGTTCTTGATAACTCTCTTTTAACAACAAATAATGATCAAACAGTTTCATTTACAGGTGTAGGAGAAATAACAAAATACAGAAACTGGTTTATGAAAATAGTTAGAGCAACCTTGAAAGGTGAAAAACTAAATGCAACACCGGAAGACGTTATATACATAAAACTTTTAAAACCGATAAAAGTTGACCTGACAAACGGATGGATTTTGGAATAGTAATAAAAAAGGCCTTTACGAATATAAAGGCCTTTTTTAATAAGGGAATACCCAATTATTGCGCACAATTGCACGAAAACATAAAGGGACAGCGAAAATACCAAAACCAATGTCATCAGGTTCAGTATTTTTCAAATCCTGACAAAATGTTTTAACATTTTCATCACCCATTTCTTCAAAATTATTTGAATAATTTTCAGTAATAGAGGGCATATTTCCATATTCATCGAAATCGAGAATAAACATATCCATTCCCCACCTGTTTGGAGCCGTATTGCAATTTACATCAACAAAAAACATTCCTGCTCCTGTATTTGTTGTACCTGTAGTAGGAAATACACATGCCCCATCAGCCAGCAAGAAAACCTCGCCGCTCATAGTAGTTGTTGCTTTATAGGAAGAAGCCAATGAAAGATCAAAATAATTCTTAAATTTTTGAGGATTAATATTGACTTGTTTTGATGTAAAACCTGTAGCTTGTTCACAACTATCAATTATAGAAGAATCACATAAACTGTCTATTCCTTCATCTGCAAGAATACGTTTTAAGCCGTTCGTTAATACATTAACCTCTCTTTTAAGCTGTGTAACAAGAACATTTTTTTGATGATTAGAAATAAGCGACGGTAGGGTCAATGCAGCTACCACTCCAATAATTCCAAGGGTGATTAGAACCTCCGCCAAAGTAAACGCAGCATTCCGTTTAAGTGAAGGGTGAAGAGTAAAGGGGGAAGCGCTTTTCCCTCGCCCCTTGCGGGAG
>CALURE010000167.1 GCA_944323095.1 Candidatus Gastranaerophilales bacterium | reverse complement strand
AAAAAAATGGAAATGTCTCAAATTGCGTTAAATCAAGGCTTAACTTTTCTAACCTGGGCAACAGGTATAGTTATAATTGTTGTTGCAGGATTTCTTGTTAAACTATTGATTGACCTTTCTGCTCTGGCAAAAAATTTGAACGAAACATCAATTATCGTTAATACGGAATTGAAACCGACACTTAAAGAATTAAATCAGACATTGAACTCTATCAATGAAATAGTAAAAAGTACGGATAAGGGAGTCGGTGATTTCAAATATGCCGTGGGTAAATTTTTAGATAAAACAAAAATGATTTCCGGAACGCTTTTTGGCGGATTAATAAAAGGCTTTACAACTGCCTACAATTTATTTAGAAAATAGTAGTTTCCGGTGATTATTTGTTTTTTCGGAATTGTTAAAATGTATAAGAAACAGTAAAGGAGATATAAATTATGTCAGCAACTAAATTTTTAGCAGGTTTTATAGTCGGCGGAGCAATCGGCGCTATTGCAGGAATTCTTCTTGCCCCTAAGTCAGGCGAAGAAACTCGTGCTATGATTGCAGACGGTGCAAAAGAAGCAATGAGAAAAGCCGATGAAACCGTAAAAGAAATTCAATCAAAAGCAGATGATGTTGTTTCTGATATGCAGAAAAAAGGCGATGAGATAAAAGAAAAACTTCAAAATCTCATCAATCAGCAGAAAGAAGCAAAACAGGAAGCTTAAGAATTATTTTTAAACAAAAACACGGAAATGCCGAATGCGGTTTCCGTGTTTTTGTTTTTGTAATAATATGAAATATTTTGATAAATTTTATAAAGTTCGGGTATATAAATAGCATATTGGTTTTGTAAAAAGGGGCGGAGCATGATAACTGATAATGAGTCAGTGATTTTAGATTTAGATAGCTACTCAAATATTAAAAGAGTTTATGATAAAGAAGATGAATTGTCTTTAATTCAAGTTTTGGATAACCAAGGCCGGATTTCAAAATGTATGTTTTACGATGATAATAAAAGGTTATCTAATGTTTGCTATTATAATACTTTAACCGGTAAGGAAATAAAAAATATAACATACAGGTCAGACGGTAAAACAATTTCTTCTATGAGAGAATATGACTGTAAAACGGGGAAGCCTTTAAATGTAATTTTTTATAAAGATGATGGTATAAATATTTCATCCATAATTGAATATAATGAAAGCGGAAATGAAGCTAAATTTACATTATATTGTGATAATGGAGAAGTAATTTCATCAGAAATTTAAATTATTTATTTTTAAGAGCATCATCAAGAGCTTTTTCAAGTACGGTAATTTTATTTTCCAGCACCTGAATTTTTGCCTCTGCAGTAGTGCTTGAAATGGAATCTTTTTCAAGCTCGCGTTTGTAGGCATTGAATTTTTCTTTAAGTGATGTATAAATCGGCGCAAAGAAAAATATTGCAGAGATTTCTCCTAGAATAAAGATTATAAGTGTGTATAATGCCATATTCAAAGTCAGTGCGTGCGGCGATACTTTAAGGATTTTTGCAATGTTGCTGCTCAGGATTGTTACTCCTGCAGTATCCTGATAATTCATTATAATGAGAAATAGTATAATAAGTGTTGAAATTATTGATATGGCTTTTTGCATTTTTCAGCTCCTTAAATATTTTAAAACTTTTTTTATTTTATCATCCGGTTCTATTTGTAATTCTATTATCTCACCGCCAAAAGGTTTTGTAAACCTCAAAAAGTATGACTGTAAAACCTGCTCATCGGTTTTTACTTTTCCCTGTCCGGCTCCGTATAAAGTGTCGTTGTAAACCGGATGATTAATACTTTTCATATGTACTCTTATCTGATGCGTTCTGCCGGTAATCAGTGTTAATTCTATATATGTTGCATCTTTAAATCTTTCAAGAACTTTTACAAGTGTTTTGCTTGGTTTTCCGTCATCTTTTACTGTCATTTTATGCGGTTGGTTCGGATTTCTTGCTATCGGGGCATTTATTTCAAATTCATCTTCATCAATTATACCTTTTACTATTGCCCGGTATTTTTTTGTAATAGTATGATTTTTAATCTGCTTTGCCAGATATTCATGTGCTTTGTTATTTTTTGCAATCATTAAAAGACCGGATGTGTTCCTGTCAAGTCTGTGTAAAATCCCGCGTCTAAATTCGCCGTTTATATCAGATAAATCCTCTCCGTATTTATATAAAAGAGCGTTCACAAGTGTGTTCTCACGTTCCTGTGCTGTCGGATGGGTAAGCATTCCAGAGGGTTTGTTTACCACAAGCATATTTTCATCCTCATAAACTACAATAAGCGATATATTTTGCGGTTTTATGATTAAATCTTCTTCGGGAGGAGCTTCAAATTCGATTTTATCCGCTTCTTTCAATAAATAGGATGATTTTTTAACCTGTCCGTTAACCTTTACAGAACCTGATTTTATTAAATTTTGAATTTTTGAGCGCGACAGGTCAGGTGTTATTTCTGACAAGAAACTGTCAAGCCTTTTATTTTCATCATTTTCATCAGTAAATAATATCATTTTGTCATCCTGAATTTATTTCAGGATCTCCTGTTATTTAGTTCTTTTTAAAAGTATTAAAATTATCAGAGCAATAACTCCGATATTAATGAATATATCAGAAATATTGAAAACAGGAAAGTTAATGAAGTTCAGCTGAAAATAATCTCTGACGTATCCGTATATGATTCTTTCGTGAAGATTTCCTGCTATTCCTGCTGATAAAATAGCAATAAAAAAACAGGTTTTTAACGAAATAGACTTTAAATGATGAATTACATATAAAGCAAGAAGAACTAAAGCAATCATTGAAAGAATTATCAAAAGTTCTCGTGAATCTTGAAGTATGCTGAACGCAGCGCCTGTATTTTTTATATAATTCAGAGAAAAGACCGGATTTGAATATTTCATTCCTCCTGTAAGATTTTCTACCATAATATTTGAAAGGTACAAATCTGTAAATATAAAAAATACGTAACAGACTACAAAATATATGAATTTACCAGTTTTTTCCATTTTTCTGCCTTATTTGTCAGGTTTTGTCTCTTTTTTATCATATTTTATGAATTTATTTTCCGGAATTACATTTATTCTTGTCATAATAAATGCCAACCCGCCCATATAAACTTTAATGTGTTCTTCATCATAGTTTTCTGCTCTTGTTATGCCGATTGATGCAACGGCATATTCATTTACATTGCTTGTATTTGAAGTAAAAAATCTTTCTAAGATATTGTCATCAGGTATTTTTCTGAAAG
>CALURE010000166.1 GCA_944323095.1 Candidatus Gastranaerophilales bacterium | reverse complement strand
CCCCCCTCCGTACTCTTTCCCCAAAGGGGCGAGAGGATAAAAAAAGGATTTCCCATCCCTTGAGGGGAGGGGATTAAGGGGTGGGTGACTTTCAGAAGACAGGAAGTTCAGAGGATAAGAAGATAGGAAGCTTGGAAGATAAGCTATTTACATTAAATAGCCTACCCTCCTATCTTCAAATAATCATTCTTGTGGGAACGCTTCGCTTATCCCACCCTACGAACTGAAAAAGTGGCAAGTTTAAAAACGTTGTTTAAAATAGCAAAAGTTCTAAATACCACTGTTGAAGATTTATTGAAAAATACAATGGAATAATTTTTATGCTACAATAAACTTATGTTTACAGGGATTGTGGAAGAAACAGGATTTATAAAAAGTTTTGACGGGAAAAAACTTGTCATTGAATGTAAAAATGTGCTTGATGGGACAAAAATCGGCGACAGTATTGCAATTGACGGTTGCTGTCAGACTGTTACGTCAATGGCATCAAATACATTTCAGGCTGATGTCAGCGCTGAAACCTTAAGAATTACAAAAGGCTTTAAAACAGGTGAACGCGTCAACCTTGAACGTGCTTTAACTCCTCAAACACGAATGGGCGGTCATATTGTTCAAGGACATGTTGACGGAACGGCAAAGTATCTCGGGGATATGACGTTTGAAGTTTCTAGAGATCTTGATAAATACATTGTCTATAAGGGTTCAATTACGGTAAACGGAGTCAGCCTGACTGTTTCTAAAAATCAAAATAATACATTCGCTGTTGCAATAATTCCGCACACGTTAGAAAATACCAATCTTAAATATCTTAAAACAGGCGACCTTGTAAATATTGAAACAGATATTTTAGGACGGTATGTTGAAAAATTTTTATCAACGCAAAATAATAATATTACGGAAGATTTTTTGAAAGAAAACGGGTTTATGTAAAATGGAAAACTTTAAATTCGATTCAATAGAAGATGCATTAGAAGATTTTAAAAACGGAAAAATGATTATCGTTGCAGACGATGAAGACAGAGAAAACGAAGGCGATTTAATCTGTTCGGGGCAGATGGTTACACCTGAAATTATAAAATTTATGGCAGAGAATGCAAAAGGGCTTATCTGTCTTGCAATATCCCCCGAAATTGCAGAAAAAATGAATTTGCCGCAAATGGTAGAGCAAAACAGCGAGTCTATGAAAACAGCTTTTACGGTAAGCATTGATGCAGCTGAAAAATACGGTGTTACAACAGGGATTTCGGCATTCGACAGGGCAAAAACAATTGAAGTTTGTCTTGCACCTGATGCTCAGCCGTCTGATCTTCGCCGTCCGGGGCATATGTTTCCATGTGTAGCAAGAAAGGGCGGAGTATTAACCCGTACAGGACATACAGAAGCCGTTGTTGATTTAGCAAGACTCTGCGGTCATATTCCTGCAGGCCCGATGTGCGAAATAATGGGCAAAGACGGACACATGGCAAAACGCGATGAACTCTATGAATTTGCTCAAAAACACGGGATAAAATTTATCTCGGTTGCAGAATTAATTGCCTACCGCCTGAAATCAGAAAAAATTGTAACCCGCGAAGCAGAAGCGCATCTGCCGACTCAATTCGGCGAATTTGAAATTTACGGCTACGTAAACCATATTACGGGACAGGAAAGTGTTGCGTTAGTTAAAGATGACGGTTCTGATAAAGTTCCCTTAATCCGTGTTCACAGCGAATGTCTGACAGGCGACATCTTCCACAGTCTGAAATGCGACTGCAATTATCAGCTCCACAGCGCTCTGGAAATGATTAACGAATACGGAAAAGGCGCACTGATTTATATGAAAGGACATGAAGGCCGCGGAATAGGAATTATCAATAAAATTAAAGCTTATCATCTGCAGGAAGAAGGTCAGGACACGGTCGAAGCTAATATTTCGCTCGGGTTCAAAGCTGATCTGAGAGATTACGGCATGGGTGCCCAGATTATAAGAGATTTAGGGTTTAATAATTTTAACCTGATAACTAATAACCCGAAAAAAATCATCGGTTTGAAGGGTTACGGATTGACAGTTCATGATATAGTAAAAATACCGCCATATGTTAATAAGTATAATAAACGTTATATGGAAACCAAAAAAGACAAAATGCATCATATGATATAACTGCCCGAAATAAAATAAGGAATAAGATTATGCAGCCCTACAAACATGCAGAAAATGAGAAAGATAACAGTAAATTTGAAGCAAGGCTTTTAACTGCCGGTGATTATAAAGTTTTTGCGCCTGTTTATGAAGATTTTAGAACCCGTGCAGTCGAAGAATACAAATTTGAACTTGAGCCTCTCGGGTTTGACGATTTTATAGAGTCTGTAGAAAAAAATCTGATTGACTGTCTTGTATTGTTTGAAAATACAATTCCTGCGGGTTTTTTAGTTTATACTACAGCTATTTCCGAAGCTGTTGAATTAAATATTATTCATTCATTTAAAATGGAAAATCTGGAAGAAAGAGGAATTTATCTGGTAAAAAAATTTCTTGAACTTACAAAGTCCGAACGTATGGAAAAAATAGTCTGTTATCCGATGCTTGGTGCCCAGAAAGATTTGATAGGCGAAATTGCCCGCTATGGTTTTAAATTTGTGGGTCTTGCGGTTCTGCGGTTTATGATGTCCGGAACAAATTCCCGTGAGATTTTAAAGATTACTGAATTATCAGAGCTGGATAATGAATACAGGCTTGTAGACTGGCAGGATAAGTATTTTGAGGATGCTGTGGAAGTTGTTCAGGAAGCTTTTGAAACATCGGCAGATGCCCTGTTTGACCCGAGATTTAAAACATTAGAGGGAACCCGTGATATTATAACAAAAATTGTACAAAATATTTATGCAGAATTTTTGCCGGAAGCAACAACTGTTCTGCTTTATAATAATATTCCTGCCGGATTTTGTTTTATGAATCTGACAGGCGAAAGGATTGCTAATATTCCTATTGTTGCAATAAGGAAACAACATCAAGGCATGGGGTTATCCAAACATATGCTTAAAAAATCCGTTCAAGCTCTTATACGTATGGCAGACAGCAGTGAGCGACAGATTACGGAAGTTAATACGACAACTGAAACCAATAATTTTCAGGCATTAAAAATGTACAGGCATCTCGGATTTAAGGAAGATTACAACTACCCTCAGGCCTATTTGCCTGTCAGGGAATAAATTTGGGGCTGTTTACACTAATTATAGGCACAAACGTCATCAAGAAGCTGGTTCGGGATTTGTATATAGATTCTGCCCGTATC
>CALURE010000165.1 GCA_944323095.1 Candidatus Gastranaerophilales bacterium | reverse complement strand
AAAGCCCGGAATTGCCCCCCCCCCGAAACTCTCTCTAAATGATTGTTTTGGCATATTTCATACCTTCCTTTCTTTTTGTTTTGTACCTTTTTATTTTAACATATTATTATGAATTTTTCAAGATGGTAGGGTGGGATAAGCAAAGCGTTCCCACCAAAATGTGTTTATTATTTTAAATCAGCTGGATTCTTTCGGTTCATAGAACCTCAGAATGACAAAAAACTTCCTCTCTCATGGGAGAGTGCGGGGTGAGGGATGATTTTTGTCCTCTCGCTTCTGCATAATCACCCACCCCCTTCCCCCTCCCCTCAAGGGAGGGGAATTCTTTTTTGTCCTCTCACCCACTTGGGGGAGAGAGTTACCCCGTAGGGTGGGATTAGCGTAGTGTTCCAACCAAAATGTATTTATTATTTTAAATCAGCTGGATTCTTTCGCCTGACGGCTCAGAATGACTAAATACCCTCTCCTGTGGGAGAGGGGCAGGGGTGAGGGCTAATTATCAGAAGGTCAGAGGGACAGAAGGCAAGAAGCTAGGCTAATTTCATTTATAGCAGGTTGGTATAATTAGTCAAATATTTATTACTGATATAAGCTTGCCTTCCGGACTTCCTGCCCTCCGTCAGCCATCATAAGCTGGCTTCTTTCAGGAATGTGCGTTACACCCGACAAACTATTATAAACTTGCCAGTATATTTCTAAAGTGGTATAATTTTTTTATGAGTAAACAGGTGAGTTTAACCACACAAAACCGCTTGATTATTTGCGGGTTAATATTGAGTACTTTTTTAATTGTTGCCATTGCTATTTTTGCCATTTTTAATATTCAAAAAAAATTAAACGAAGGATATCAAAATTTTGGTCAAATTGTCTCAAGAGCGCTCGCTATCGAATGCGGGGAATTAATTTCAAAAGTTCCGCAAAACAGACTTAATGCGACTTTAAAATCACATGCGGATACAATTGTTCAAGCACACAGTGACATTGTTTTTATTGAATTCAGAGATAAAAACGGAAAAATTTTATATATAGCAGGTTCAAAATTAAAATCTGATACTAACAAAAAAAACACAAATATAATAGTCAGTTCACCGATGCAAACTGACAATAATATTAATGCCGGTTCTGTTACAGTCGGACTTTCAGGAAACATAATAAGCCAGATATCATCTACAACACGGGCATCTTTATTATTTGTATTCACTGTTGCATGGGTGGTTTTTGCATTTGTTATATTAATTAATACTTACCTCATAACACGCGAACTGCGGATTTTGCTTAACGGTGTTAATAAAATATCAACAGGAGAATTCGGTTATAAAATTAAAGATAAAGATGTCAGCTCAGAAGTTAAAGAACTTTTTAATGCCTTTAATGATATGTCTAACAGGCTTCATCTGTATGAAGAACAGAATATTGAACAGCTTACACTGGAACGTAATAAACTTGAAGCAGTATTAATGAGTATAGCTAACGGTGTCGTTGTATGCGATAACAATGACAATGTGATACTTATTAACAATCATGCCCATAAGCTTCTTGAACTTGATGAAAATCAGATGATGAATACAAAAATTCAGGATTACATAGATACTGAAGGCAACTACTGCTTTAAAGATAAAATAGAAGAATTTAAAGATACACCTATTCAGGAAATGGAAAACAAACCTCTTGAATTCAATATTCAGGTAGACAAAAGAGTAATAAAATCAATTATTTCGCCAATGTTTACACGTAATAAAGATTATCTTGGATACATAATTGTTTTAATAGACATGACCAAAGAAGCTGAAATGGATGCTATGCGCTCCACCTTCATATCAAATGTCTCGCATGAACTAAGAACTCCTGTTACTGTTTTAAGAACCTATATAGATACACTCTATAACTACGGCAATGAATTTGATTATGATACACAGAAAGAATTTATAGGCACAATTAATCAGGAAATAATCAGACTTAACGGCATGGTCAATGATATCCTTGATTTTTCTAGAATGGAAGCAAATGCTGACATGGAAAAATCATTAAATAGCATTTATGAAGTTGTGGACAACTGCGTGAATCAGGTGCAGGCACTAACAAAAGAACATAATTTGGAAATTCACGTAAGCAAAGAAGAAGATATACCGGAATTTTTATTTAACTATGACGGCATTGAAAGAGCGCTTACAAATTTATTGTCTAATGCGATTAAATATTCTCCTGACAACGGCGAAATTAAAGTAGCATTGAAAAAAGACGGAAATAACGCGCTGATAACAGTTTCCGATCAGGGATGCGGAATAGCGCCTGAACATCAGAAAAAGATTTTTGACAGATTTTACAGAGTTGAAAACAACATCCATACAATTAAAGGCACAGGTCTCGGACTTCACCTTGTAAAACAGACCATAGAAAAATACCATAACGGCAGAGTATTTGTTCAGTCAGAACCCGGAAAAGGCTCGACATTTGGAATTGTATTACCTCTCACAAATGTTTATAATGAGGTTAAAAATGCTGTTTAACGGAGATGCGAATGGAATTTAAGAAGTTATTTGACTGGTTTTGCAAGGGCTGCCTTATATTCATACTATTAATAATAATTAATTCAGTATTAGGTGATATGATGTTCCGCCTGAGGTATTCATTCCCGAAAGTTAAAGCGACTTCAACAGAAATTATCGACACAAGTAAAGACCCGTTGCAGATAAATTTAGAGGATGCTAAATACATAAAAGCCCGCGGTGAAAAAAATATTTATGCTTTAAAGCCTGTAGCCGAATATTCCATCGCAGGACTTGTCATCACAAAAAATACAAATTTTTGGTTTCGCGACATAATGAGAAACACATTTGATGATATATGCCTTATGGATATTGGAATTGTCTGGGGAGATCTTGCAAAAGACACAAAGGAATTACACAGACACTGGAAATTTAAATCTCATAAAACACTAGGTCAAAGCAGACGGCTTGAATGGCGCAGCAAACCGCCTCATAAATCACCATGGACTCCAGGCTATGTAAGTTCACATATATCGCACACTCATCTTATCCCTGCAAACAATAACGTCATGGGAGGTCTTTTAAGTATTAAGAAAAATGACATAGTAAAACTTGACGGATATCTGGTCGATATTTATACAGATAAAAGCCGGCTGGTTGCAAGGTCAAGCATGTCACGAACAGATACAGATCCCACAAGCAGAGGTTCAGGCGCCTGCGAAGATATGTACGTTAAACAGGTGCAGGTAGGGAATAAAATATATAAATAATATTACTTATATCGCAGGTTACACTA
>CALURE010000164.1 GCA_944323095.1 Candidatus Gastranaerophilales bacterium | reverse complement strand
GTATTTGATGAAGGATTAAAATTAGTAAATGATTATAAAAAACCTGTTCCGCAAAAGGGAGAAGCACTTGTACGTGTAACTTTAGCCGGAATTTGTAATACTGACTATGAAATTACTAAAGGCTATATGGGCTATAAAGGAATTCTGGGGCACGAAGCTGTCGGAGTTGTAGAAGAAATTAACGACGAAGATAAATCGCTTCTCGGCAAACGTGTTGTGGCAGAAATTAGCTACGGGTGCAAAAAACCTGAATGTCCTTATTGTGCAGAAAAGCTTTACCGCCACTGTCCTGACCGCCACACTTTAGGAATATGGAGAAAAGACGGGGTTTTTGCAGAATATTTCACAATGCCTTTAGAGACACTTTTTGAAGTTCCCGATAACGTACCTGATGAGCAGGCCGTTTTTGTTGAACCGCTTGCAGCAGCATGTGAAATTACGGAACAATTACACATTAAACCGTTTGAAAAAGTTATTGTTCTCGGTGACGGCAAACTCGGGCTGATTACGGCATTAACATTAAATGCCCAGAATTTTGATGTAACATTAGTCGGCAAACATCAAAATAAACTGGATATTGCGCGTGCTCAAGGGGTAAAAACAAAACTTCTCAACGATTTAAAAGTTGAAAAAATCTATGACGTTGTTGTAGAAGCAACAGGCTCTGTTTCCGGTTTTGAAACATCGCTTGCACTCACCAAGCCCCGCGGTGTGCTGGTTTTAAAAAGCACTGTTGCAGCTTCAAAAGAATTTAATCTCGCGCCTATCGTAATTGATGAAATTACGGTTCTCGGCTCTCGCTGCGGACAGTTTGGCCCTGCATTAAGACTTTTAAAATCCGCAAAAGTTGATTTTTCGCCTCTTATTTCTGCAACATACAAGGCAGATGACGCAATTGAAGCTTTTGAAAAAAATAAGGAAAAAGAAACTTTAAAAGTTTTAATTAAATTCTAACTCAATATTTTCTATCTATTTCGTGTCATGCTGAATTTATTTCAGCATCTCAAACAGATCCTGAAACAAGTTCAGGATGACAAATAAATATACGAAATAGATAGAAAATATTTTTGCAGAATTTAATTATAAATATTTGCCTAATCAATTTGTTTCAATTATCATTATTACTATGGGAACCGAAGTTATTGAAAAAGAATTTTCAGGCAAAATAACCCTGCTCGATAAATACATCTTAAAACAAATAATAGAGATGTTTTTAATGGGTGTATGCGTATTTACATCTATTATTTTTGCATCGGATACATTTATAACCCTTATTAAGCAGATTTCATTATTCGGTATTCCTTTCAAAGTCGCATTAATGATGATTATTCTGAATTTGCCTCAGGTAATTGTCATGACAATTCCTATGGGTGTTTTGCTCGCAACTGTAATGACGCTTAACGGGTTAAGCCTGAAATCCGAAATTACCGTTATGAGAGCCTGCGGGATAGGGTTAAACAGAATTGCAAAACCTATTTTTATTTTTGCACTCGTTATGTCAATCTGCAGCTTTGTAATAAATGAAACAATTGTGCCTGTTATGACAAAACAGTCAAAGGATCTTGCGTTATGGTCGCTCGGCCAAAAAAATATTCCTGAAGGAAAACAAAATTTTGTTTTTAAAGAGCTTAATGACGGTGGAAGTATTAAAAGGCTTTTTTATGTTGGTTTTTGTGAAAATAAAATTCTGCATAATATTACGGTTCTTGATACGTCTAAAGAAGGCACTATTCAGGTTTTGCAGGCAGATGAGGGCAAAACATCTCCGGAAGGTTGGGAATTTGAAAAAGGTGCTGTTTACACAGTCGGAGATGACGGAAAAGTTTTAAATACAACATTATTCAATAAATCAATAGTAAAATTCGGCCTTGATATGTCGAAAGAATTAAACAAAAATGTTGCAAAAGAAATGAACTTTACGCAGCTCATAAACTTTATACGACACAACCACATTGATGAAAAACAAAGAAATTCAATAAGGGTAGAATTATATGACAAACTTGCATTGCCTCTAACGACAATTGCACTTGTACTAATAGGAGTTCCGCTTGCAATAACTCCTCCGCGTGTACGCTATAACAGAGGATTTCTGTTCAGTATTTTAATCATATTTGCCTATTACCTGATAAGAGCACTTTCCATTTCATTCGGGGAAGCGGGTACTTTACAGCCTTTTCTTGCTGCCTGGATGCCTAATATTGTACTTACAATTATCGGAACACTGCTATACTACAAAAAAGTTTACACAATAGAATAGGAACGTAGCCGTTCCATCCACCACAGCTTACAACTATGCATGAGGCGCTTTTAGCAGTATTAAAATATTTTACTTATGTTCTTGATATCGCTTTTATTAGTCAATGCACTCGGGGAATTATGTCATGCTGAACTCGTTTCAGCATCTCTTATCCCTCGCATCTCTCTTGCTTTAAATAAATTTATAGTATAAACTAAAGTAGGAACGTAGCCACTCCATCAATCACAGCATACGACTATGCATAAGGCGCTTTTACAGGCTGACAAAAAAATAAATTTACACGTTTTAGGTAAAACAAATGAACAATAATTTATTCCAATCAAATTTTAACAAAAGATTAAACGATTACGATCTGAATATTTTAAATGACAATTCATTTAAAGATTTAGACGACAAAACGCTGAAATTGGAATGTCTTATTGCCGAAAAAGAAGAAGCGCTTGAAAATCTTAATAACAAAATTAAAGGGGCAGAGATTTTAGGCAAACTGCTTGATGTTATGGATTTAAAAATTCAGGCAAAGCAGATTGAAAATGAACTTGCCGAATTGAAAGAACAATATTCTAAAAGGAATATAACAGAAAAAATTACGGATGCTGTAATCTCTAAAAAGCCTAAACTTTCTCCGATAAGACGGCTTGCGCGTTTTGTATCAAGAAATATCATTGCAAAAATGTCTAAAAAAGTTAAATCAATATTAGACCTGAGCGACTCTCTGGATGTTTTAACAAGCATAAACGAAAACGTTGATGAGCTCATTGCGATGAAAATTCCATATGGAGAAACAAAAGCGAATTACGAAAAGCTTACTAATTACCTTTACCGTGCAAATAAAATCCACTCGGAAATTAACAAAAAAATGCAAAAACTATAATAATTATAGAAAAAACGTCATACTGAATTTATTTGACTGTTTTTGCCGAAATCTATGATTTCGTGCAAAATATCCCGATACGGGCAGCATCTATATACAAATCCCGAACCAGCTTCTTGATGACGTTTGTGCCTATAATTAGTGTAAACAGCCCCAAATTTATT
>CALURE010000163.1 GCA_944323095.1 Candidatus Gastranaerophilales bacterium | reverse complement strand
GGTGCTGACGGACATGTTCTTTGCTACACAGAAGAACCGCTTGTATCTTCTGACTATGTAGGTACTTCTCAATCATCAACTGTTGATGCTTTATTGACCCGTGTAATGGGTGGAAATCAGGTTAAAATCATTTCTTGGTATGATAACGAAATGGGTTATTCAACTCGTTTAGCTGAAACTACTAAGATGGTTGCAGAAAAATTATAATTTATAAATAAATTATGATAACAAAAAAAGAGCCAGATAAAAGTCTGGCTCTTTTTTATTGCCCTGTTTACTGATTTAAAATTTTTTACTTTCAAGTGAATATAATTTTTGAAAGTGAGGTAAATTATGCATGTTGTAAAAATTATTACTTATATTCTTGTTTTAATAGGGGCTATCAACTGGGGATTAGTGGGATTTTTTAATATTGATCTTGTTGCTTTAATTTTCGGAGAAATGACAGTTTTATCAAGAATTGTATATTCTCTGGTCGGAATAAGTGCTATTGTGTATGCAATCACGTCATACCGCGATGTTTTTGAAAACAATTAAGGGTTGGTGTTAATTTAGACAAGCTTATATTATAAGCTTGTCTTTATCTAATGAATATGCTATTATTTATAAAAAGATTACGAAAGGATTTTTATGAAAAAGAGTTTATTATGTTTAGTATTTACGTTGTTTTTGTTATCCGCATCAGTTGTTTCTGCACGTTCATATCTCGGAACGAATATTCCGTTATCGGGAGGAACATTGTTACCTGTTGACCAGCAGGCCGTGGTTTTGGGTTTTGTATATTCAAAAGTTTCAGGCTCTGTCAGAGGATGCCGCGATATTATGCTTTCTGATACAAAAGTTAAGGAAGAAAAAAAAGATATTGAATATGACAGACGCGGCAGAGAAATCGGAGGGACATGGACAGAGGAATGGACGGTTAATGCCTGCGGAACGAATGTTATTGTTCCAATTGTTTTTACAACGAAACGTAACGGCGCTGGTTATAATATTCAGCAGCCTCAGATTAAATAAAATTTTAGAGGTGTAGTATGAAAAAAAATATAATTTTACTGTTTGTAGTTTTATTATTTGGTTCGGTTTGTGTTTCAATGGAATATTTTGGAGCATCTATTCCTTTATCCGG
Source organism: Candidatus Gastranaerophilales bacterium (assembly GCA_944323095.1). Taxonomy (GTDB): domain Bacteria; phylum Cyanobacteriota; class Vampirovibrionia; order Gastranaerophilales; family Gastranaerophilaceae; genus Stercorousia. The sequence goes on along the minus strand of CALURE010000163.1, from coordinate 2,256 downwards.
TGAAACAGCTGTTGATGCTAAATGGCAGCCGGAGATATTATCAGTTGTTTATTCCAGAGCTGCCAGAGCAACTGACAATTGTAACAAGATACTGTTTAAAGATACAAAATTTTTGTCTCACAAAGGGGCTGTTGTAAGAAATAGCGATGGGGAAGTTATTTCCGGTGTCTGGCAGGAAGAATGGATAGTAAATGCCTGCGGACAAGAGGTAAGCGTATCTGTAAAACTTGACCAGAGGCAATTTGGTACCTCATTTAAAAAATCTAATTTGTTAAGATACGACATTGGTAAAGGTAAAATTATAGATTAGCTTAATTTTTCCAGATACTCTTTGTTTGCGTTCAGTGTGTCTTCTGTTGCGAGAATTGAATAAGTCGGTTTGCCCGAGAAAATATAGTTTGCAGCATTATAGATATCATCTGCTGTAATTTTATCAATTTCGTCATACAGTTGGTTTTCTCTTGTTATGCCGTATGGAGATTCAACCCCCTGAAGCAGGCTTATTGTTCTGCCGAACGGTGTGTTGTTTGAATTTAGCAATGAGTTTTTCAAACTTAACTTTGCATTATTTAATTCGTCATCTGTTACTTTTTCTGTTTTAATTTTTTCAATATGTTTGTTAAAGCCTTGTATTGCTTTTTGAATATTATCAAAACTTTGTTCACCTGTATCTTTGTTATCAGTTGTTGTGCCGATTTTTAAGGTCAGAATTCCGATGTTATTGTATGTTTCATAGTTTGATCTTACATGGTAAGCAAGTTTCTGCTGTTCGCGAAGATCTGTAAACAGTCTTGATGACGGGTTGCCGCCTAAAATAGTATTCAAAAGTTCAAGAGTTACACGGTCTTTAATATTTTGATTTATTTTAAATTTGAATGCTTCAACAACTTCAGCCTGATTTTTAAAATCAGTGTCTGTTAAAACTTTTGTTTGTTCAACGGGTTTATAAGCTTCCTGCAATTCTCTTGGGGAGAAAGGGCTAACGGGTTTAAACATCCCCAGATTTTTGAAAAGAACATTATTTAATTCAGGTTTTTTATCGAAAGGTGCTGATATCGCAAGTTCTCCTTTTCCGTTTTTGACGGTATATTCGTATTGAGCTTTTACATCATCAAGTGTTAAAGTTTCAAGGTCTTTTAAAATTTCTTCTTTAGAATAGCCTTCAGGCAGTCCTTTAAAAAGTTCGCTGTCAAGTTTGTCAAAAGCTGATTTATCTGATGTCAGTATTGCTTCTTTAATTTTGGCTTTTGCGTGTTCAAATTCTTTTGTAGTAAATCTCGGGGTTTCAATAACTTCCTGCAAGCTTTTAAGTGCTTTTTCTAAATCTGCACTGTCACAGATTACTGCTGCTGAAATCGTATCGTGGTCTGCTCCGATAGAACTTGAAATTCCGCTTTTAGCTAAGTCTGTTTGATAATCTTCCTGATTTCTGAAAATAGAGCCTTCATCAAGAATTTTATCTAACACAAGTTCGGCAGACGGTCTGCCGTTAAATGTTTTGTATGCAGCTATTCTGAAATGTATGTTTGCATTATTTGTTTTGGAATTTATTGTCGCGATTCGATAGTTGTTTGGCATATTATATTCTTTGACATTTGCCATATTTATTGCTTCTTTTTTTCCGGTAAAAGACACGTTTTTATAATTTTGCTCAATGTTTTCTGCTGTTGCGGACGATGGATGAATAAGTGTTATAGAAGCTTTGCTTATATCCATATATTTTTTAGCTGTATTTACAAGATCCTGCGCGGTCATTGATTTTACTATTTCTTCAAAATTATTCAAGTAGGCTTCATCATTTTCCAAAATAGAAGTGCCTATGGCATTATTTGTATCAAATGATCTTTCAAACATATTTGAAAATGCATTAAGCATTTTTTTCTTCACTATCTGCATCTCGTCATCTGTCGGAGGATTGTTTGCAATGTTTCCAATTTCATTAAACATTGTCTTTAAAACTTTTTCAGAATTTTCATCGGAGCATTCTGCCATTATCATTAAAACACGGCCGTCTTTAGGATTTGTACTGATTTTGTCTTCTTCCGTCCATGAGGCGGTATTATAATTTTTTACTTTTTTGTCAATTCTGGAGGTCGGAGACATTGAAAGAATACGTAAAAGTGCCTGAGTATAAATTCTGTCTTTTGTATTATCTGATGTGGGGCCGTTAAAACCTATAACAATGGAGGTTGCATTTGCTTTATCTGAAATTAAATCTTCTCTTATTGTTTTTTCTGTTGGAATAAGCGGCTCAAA
>CALURE010000162.1 GCA_944323095.1 Candidatus Gastranaerophilales bacterium | reverse complement strand
GCACTTGGCATCGGACCTTATATCACATCTTCAATTATTATCCAGCTTGTTTCTGTAGTAATTCCTTCACTGGAAAAACTTCAGAAAGAAGAAGGTGAGGCAGGCAGACGAAAATTATCCCAGTACACACGTATTTTTACTGTGGTACTGGCAGTATTTCAGTCTTTAATCTTTATGCTGTATCTGCATCATTTACCGGGAGCTGTATTACCCAATGTTAATCCTATAATGTTCTTTATAAGTTCAATTGTTGTATTAACAGCCGGTTCTGTTCTTGTAATGTGGATATCTGAACTTATTACTGAAAAAGGTATCGGAAACGGAGGTTCATTAATCATCTTTATAGGTATCTTATCTGGTATTCCGATTTACGCATCAAGAACAGCACAAATTGTTGCTCATAACTCTATGATGCAGATTGGGCTGGCAGTATTGCTTCTTATTTTCTTTGCGGCAATGATTTTCATTGTAATTATGCAGGAAGCTGTAAGAAAAGTTATTATTGTCAACCCTAAAAGACAGGTCGGTAACAAAGTTTACGGCGGTATGAATTCTTTTATTCCGTTTAAACTTAATCCGGGCGGTGTAATGCCGATTATCTTTGCTATTGCTATTTTGCTTTTCCCCTCGACAATTTTAAGTCTTGTTGGACAGGCAAATTTCAAAAGCGAAGCTGTCAAAAATGTTGTTATTCATTTAAATCAGGTTTTAAGTCCTGACGGTATCACATATTATGTGCTGTATTTCTTGTTAATTGTTGCATTAACATTTTTCTATGCATCAATTATGCCGAATATGCAGCCGAAAGATATTGCTGATAACCTAAAGAAATACGGTTCATCAATTCCGGGGATTAAACCCGGCAGGCCGACAGCAGAAGCTCTTGATAAAATTTTGACAAAGACAACATTTATCGGAGCAATGGGACTGGGCATTATTGCACTTGTGCCGTCGCTTGCAAGCTATGTTACCAACATTAAAACTTTGCAAGGTATCGGCGCAACTTCATTAATAATCATGGTCGGTGTAGCACTTGATTTAATCAATCAGGTCAGAACGCACCTGCTGGCACGAAATTACGAATCGTTCCTAAAAGAATAATATTATGGCTAATATAATAAAAAAAATAGTCTCTAATGCTTAGAGGCTATTTTTTTTATAAAAATTATAGATATTTTGTTGAATGATTATGTATGCAAAAATTTGTATTATATAAATGTAAATCCTCAACTCTTCTGATTGCTCAGTATTTGCTCCTCATTATATAAGGGGAGCTTTTTTTTGTTAAGATATCGACAAAATTTTAGAGATATAGTATAATTGAAGCAAAAGAGGTTATTATGAGAGAATTAATTGAAAAAGACAGAAGAATTACTGTTGTACCATCTGACTTAAAATGCGCAAACAAAGGTACAATTGTCGAGGTTGAACCACGATATTTTACAATCGAGCTTGATTATGAACCTGAAGGAATGCTCCGACACAATTATTGTGAATTTTATACTCAGACAAACCACGGGACATTATATTTTGATTCATACCCTGAAATTATAGAAGGGAAAAGAGTAAAAATCGCAAATCCTGCTAAACACAGATTTTTACAGAGACGCCGTTATACGCGTATCAAATATGTTTATGAGCTCGACCTGTTATATGATGGCGGTTCACATAAAATTACGACTCTTGATATTTCTGCAGGCGGCATGAAATTCATTACTAATGAAAATATTAATATAGAAGGAAATTATAAAATTACACTTCCATTGTCTGAGATGCAATCAGTTGAATGTATTTTCAGCCCGATAAGAATTGAAAAAAGAGAAAACGGCGGTTATACAATATCCGGAAGATTTGAATACAATAACAGTAAAGACAAAATGACTTTAACGCAATTTTGCTCAAAAAGAAGTATTGAAATCAAAAACAAATGAAGCGCAGCCGCTTCACCCGCCAAACAGACTTTGTATATGCTTTGTACAGTCTAAACTAAAGAAGGAGCGTAGCCGCTTCACATATGATAGCTTACGGGTATCTTTTATAGTTATTCAAACTATTTTGTTAATCTTCTTAACAGCGCTTTATTTGATAAATGCACTCGGGTACTAGCGTCATGCTGAACTCGTTTCAGCATCTCTTATCCCTTGTATCTGTTTTGATAAAATGTTTTCGTCACTGCGAGGGAGTGTAGCCTATCTACCCGTCACATATGGAATTCATGAATTTATTTCCTCCCACCGGGGAGGGCCAGGGAGAAATTTCTAATGAGCCTTGTAAAATTACTAAGAAAGCAAAACAGAAAATATTTGTTCACAACACCATCACACGGACAAAAATTTTTTATTTTTAACAAATTCAGACAGTTTTATAAATATGATATTTCTGAGACAGAAGCACACGACCCGCAATCTGCCCTGTGTGAAGCTCAAAAGCATGCCGCAGAGATTTACAAAACAAAACACACATATTTTTTAACTAACGGTTCTACAAGCGGGATTATTGCCTCTGTTTTAGCCTGCACAAATAAAGGGGATAAAGTATTAATATGGAGAAATGCACATCCAAGCCATGAAAACGCTGTTAAGCTGGCAGGATGTGTACCTGTTTACTATGAAATTCCGATTATTAAGGAATGGGGAATTCCAGCTAAAACAACACCTGATTTAATAGACACAGAAGGGATAAAAGCTGTAATTGTTACCTCTCCGACTTATGAAGGTATTGTCTCTAATATAAATGAATTAAAAAAAGTTTGCGAAAAAAACGGAGCATATTTAATTATAGATGAAGCCCACGGTGCGTTATATCCTTTTTCTGATAAACTGCCGCAAAGCGCTGTCAACATTGCAGATTTTACTATACAATCCCTTCATAAAACAGCCGGAGGGCTTAATCCGACAGCACTGCTTCATGTTAATTGTGAACTTGATGCTGAAAAAGCACTTTCGATGATTAATACAACATCGCCATCATATCCACTGTTAGCATCAATTGAAGCTAATATCAATTATCTTAACTCAAAACGAGGACGAAAAAAGCTTAACAAGCTTATAAAGGAAATCGAAAATTTGAAAAAAAACGTTAATAATATTGATTTTGGCGGAGATGATATTACAAAAATTCTGATAAAAAAGTATGGCATGACAGGTTACGAACTTTCGGAAAAATTGTTTAATGATTGTAGTATAGAAGATGAAAAAACTAACGAAATTTCAACCATGCTTTTATGCGGTATAGGAACATCAGAAAAAAAATTAGATCATTTGAAAAAAGGTGGACGTCTAACACAATAGGCGGCTAAATGAGGGGAGATTTTAAAGAGCAAGCCAGTATGGAAGATCGATGCCAGCTGTGATGGAAAGATTGATGTATTTGATAAGATCAGAACTTTT
>CALURE010000161.1 GCA_944323095.1 Candidatus Gastranaerophilales bacterium | reverse complement strand
GGTTCTTCTTCTTTTACAGGTTCCTGAACATTATTTTCCTGCTTTGCAGTATCAGGAATTACAACTTTTTCTTCCAGTTCGTCAGCAAACATATTTTCATCTGACTGCCCTAATCCGTTATCTTCATCTTTAAGAAGTTTTAACCTTTCGTCAACAGTTCCTTTATCAACAGTTTCTACAGGAGCAGAACTTTCATCGCCGATAGAAACATCAACTTCCGGAGAAATCTGTTTTGCAATACCCAGAAACAGTAAAAGCAAAATAAAAAATGCCGAAACAAAAATTATAATCCCTTCATTGGGGTTTCTGGTAACTTTTTTTTGATATTCCTTATAGCTTATATGTGACGGCCTTTTTGAATTTTCTTCCATTATACACCTCTAACCTTTGTTGATGCCAATATTATATCATCAATTTCCTGTGAATAATTTGTTAAAATTTCATTTGCAAAATTTTTAATATCTGTAATTCCGAGTTCGCTTGTCAAACCGCTTGCTTTAACAGGTGCACCTTCTGAATCAATATTTATACCTGTATGAATTAGAATCGAATTAACTGATTTTGTGGCGATTGAAACGGTTAACTTTTTATCTTCAAAAAACAAATCATCGCCGTTTCTTGTAATTTTAAACCCTCTTTTTTCAAGAGCTTCTTTAATAATACAAATCAAAAGCCTCTGGCGGAAAACTCCTTCGACAAGTCCTACATTAAATTGCTCAGATATAAAGCTCAGCATTGATTTGCTGTATATAGGCTCATTATTAATCACGTCTTCTATATCTACCATTTCAGTCAATTTAACGTCACATTCGCCTGTAAAAGCAACTATAGCATCCCCTTGAATTTTAAAATTTTTATAAATCCAATGCGGGGAAAGCTGCCACCCTTCATATTTTATTTCCTGTTCCAAAAATTTAATATTCAAAAAAGTTCCTTTATATAATATTTGTCATGGTTATTAATTAAAGCATTTTTTAATCTAACACAGGATTCACAATTGCCGCAATGTTTTTCGCCGCCTGCATAGCAGCTTCTGACATATTCCAGCGGAATTTTGCTTTCCAATGCCAGCTTTACTATATCATTTTTATCAAAATTTATCAAGGGTGCAGCAACTTTAGGATGTTTACGGGTGGAATATTCAAATTCAGCGTTAACCCTGTCGATAAAATCCTGTGTGTTATCGGGAAATGTCTGCCCTTCTTCTTTATTAGCGCCTATTAAAATATAGTCATAATCCTCCCCGTCAGCGATACATCCTGCAATATTCAAAAACAAACCGTTTCTGTTCGGCACCCACACATTTATGGCGGATTGTTCCGGATTATCAAGCTCAATACCGGAAGGGAGTGTTTTATCAGACACCAGTGCGGTATGAGTAACTTTTTTTAACCAGTCAAGCTTTATAACTTTGTGTTTAATATTATAATAATCACAAATAGCCTTTGATGCATCTATTTCATATTTTGCGGATTTTTGACCGTAATCAAAAGTCAGGGCAAGCGATATTCCGAATTTTTTTAACCCCGCCCCCAGACTCACGAGAGAATCAAGGCCGCCTGAAAGAAGAATAATTCCTTTACTCATCTTCATCCCCGTCTTCTTCATACTCTGAAATCATAGAAACAGCCTCTAATTTTAAAGAATCAGGATAATCAGAACCGTTTGCGACTTCATCAAGAATTTCTCTGCCAACGAGATTATACAGTGCTATCAAAGCATTTTTCCTGACTTCTTCATTATCATCTTCCACAAGACAGGTCTTTATAGTCTCAACAGCATGCGGATTTTCGCTGTCCATAATAGCTTCTATCGCATTAATTCTTATCTGGGGCGACTCATCCAGAAGGGAATTTTTTAAAGCATTAAACACTCTTTCGTTATTATCAAGCCTTAGCTTGCCTAATGCCTCAATTACGCGTTCTTTGAGGAAAGTAAATTTATTCCATATACCTTTTTGCGCCTCAAGAATACTCACCAGAGGATCAACAGCACGCAAATCACCGAGCATACCAAGAGCAGACGCAGCAGTTTCTCTCAGATAAACTGATTTTTCATCCTCGTCTTTAACAACTTCTATCAAAGGTGCAACAGCATACCTGTCGCCAATTCTTCCGAGAGCATCAGCGCAAGCAAGTCTTATTTTATAATTTTCATCCTTATTATTAAGACAGTACAAAAGAGGTGTAACAGCTGATGTATCTTTCAAATTGGCTATAGCTTTAGCACACATAGCGCGAACATTTATAAAAGCATCTTTTTCATCTTCAATATTTTTCATCAACAGTAAATCCAAAAGCGGACTCAAAGATGAATTATCTCTAATCCTGTCAAGACACTGAATTACATTCATTAAAATTTCGGGATTTTTTGAAACTGTTAAAAAATAATTATATATTTTGACAAGATCATCCTTCTCATAGAATTCATCAAGAGACTGAATTTTATTGACAGCAGAACCCTCATCGGCCTTGTCATAAAGGTTACATTCTTTAGCTATTAAATCTAAATCCAAGTAATCTTTCTCAGCCATCATTACCCCGTATATATAGCAAAATATACAATAAATACCAAAAATTTTCAAGTCATAAAAATAAACTGCTACATATTTAGTAACAGTTTATTTCTAAATTTTTCCATATATTTATTTATTAGTATTATATTTGAGCTTTCCACCTGTCATAATACTGAACAAACTATCAGCGCCATATACATTCCATTGACCTTTGTCGATACGATCAGACCAGACTGTCACAGCAAAGGCATCATAGCCATATTTATTTGGCTGTCTTGAACCGTTGACATCAATAATTATATCACCGCAAGCATTACGAACATCACTAATTATTTTGGGAGTGCCGTCATCATTATATGCCGGATTCCCGTTTTCATCTCGATGCCATATTTCTACATGAGTATCAACGCACTTTTGAGATAAGGTTAAAAATACTACACCATTATCAGGCAATATTATTGCAGGAGCATTAACGGTACCATATTGATTCTCGTAAGTAGAATATAAAATTCTATAATTTAAATCTTTACACATTTGCTCATTAGAATTAGACAGGCACAAATGACCGCCCGTAATATATTTTGACAAAGCTTTTGCCACATCATTAGAAGAAGAAGCATCTGTATATACAACAGAATTATCTCCCGGAATTCCGGCCTCTGCCTGCGCAAGCTTGAAAGCCTGCATTACTAATGAATAATCTTTTTTTGCTTTTGTTATTATTTCTTTTTCCTTGTAATTTGCAATCAATGTCGGAATAGTTAAAGCTGCAACAACTCCGATAATTCCAAGGGTGATTAAAACCTCAGCCAGAGTAAACGCAGCTTTACGAACATTGTCAGTGGTATCTACGTGCGTAGCACCTTCTGCAAATGTAAATTCGG
>CALURE010000160.1 GCA_944323095.1 Candidatus Gastranaerophilales bacterium | reverse complement strand
GCAAATGCAAACAATGCGATAAAGATATTAATCATACCTTTTTGAGCATATTGAGTACAAATTTTTACAACTTCTTTTGAATTTGCAACATTTGCACTCTTTGAATCAGCATCGCCGAGTTTGATATTATCTTTGATATATTCAGTTGCTGAATATGCACCTGTTGTTACAGCCTGCATAGATGCACCTGAGAACCAGTAAATAACAGCGCCACCTGACAACAAACCAAGCAATGTGTATGGATTAAGCATATTCAAAATCATTTCAGGTTCAATACCCAGAGTTGTTTTGATAACAAGAATGAGTGAGAAAATCATTGTTGTAGCACCAACAACAGCTGTACCGATAAGTACAGGTTTTGAAGTTGCTTTGAATGTGTTTCCTGCACCGTCGTTTTCTTCTAAGTATTTCTTAGCGTTATCAAAGTCAGGTTTGAAACCGAATTCTTTTTCAATTTCATCAGATACATTCGGGATATCTTCAATTAAAGATAATTCATAAACTGATTGAGCATTATCTGTTACAGGGCCGTAAGAGTCAACGGCGATTGTAACAGGCCCCATTCCTAAGAAACCGAATGCAACAAGACCGAATGCAAATACAGACGGATAAATCATAACGGCTTCAGGAATATGAATTGATGCAACATAAGCAAGTCCCATCAATAGAACGATTACCATGCCAATCCAGAATGCAGAGAAGTTACCTGCAACAATACCTGAAAGGATTGTCAAAGATGCACCGCCTTCACGTGATGCAGTAACAACTTCTTCAGTATGTTTAGCTTTAGGTGATGTAAATATTTTGGTAAATTCAGGAATTAAAGCTGCGCCTAAAGTACCGCAAGAAATAATTGTTGAAAGAATTAACCATAAATTATCTCCCATATCTGCCAGTAACCAGTGGCTTACGCCGAAAGTCATAGCGATTGAAAGGATTGAAGTTAACCAGACAAGGTTAGTTAACGGTTTTTCAAAGTCAAATTTTTCTGTTTTAGAAGCATAGAATTTGTCAACTTCACCGTTAATCCCGTATGCAACAACAGATGTTACAATCATTAAGAATCTCATTACGAAAATCCATGTTAACAATTGAACCTGATTAGCTTCACCTGCAACAGCAAGCAGGATAAATGAAACAAGCGCAACACCTGTTACACCGTAAGTTTCAAAACCGTCAGCCGTTGGTCCGACTGAATCACCTGCATTATCACCGGTACAGTCAGCAATAACACCGGGGTTTCTCGGGTCATCTTCTTTAATACCGAATTGAATTTTCATAAGGTCAGAGCCGATATCTGCAATTTTTGTAAAGATACCGCCTGCTACACGAAGAGCTGACGCACCCAGAGATTCACCGATTGCAAAACCGATAAAACAGGCACCTGCAATTTCACCCGGTACAAATAAAAGAATTGTCAACATTAAAATAAGTTCAACAGATACAAGGCAAACACCGATTGACATACCTGCTTTTAAAGGAATATTCAAGATATTCAAAGGATTTCCTTTTAAAGAAACAAAAGCAGTTCTTGCGTTAGCAAGAGTATTCATTCTGATACCGAACCATGCAACTGCATAAGATCCCAAAATACCGATTACAGACCATGCCAGAATAATTAAAACATTTTTCAAAGGCATATGCTGCAAATAACCGAAGTAAAATGCGATACACAGACCGATTAATACTTCTAACACAAGCAAAAATTTACCCTGCTGAATAAGATAAGTTTTGCATGTCTCAAAAATTGTGTTGCCCACTTCTGCCATTGCTTTGTGAACATCCAATTTTTTAATTCTGAAAAATTCAATAAATCCGAATATCAAACCGGCAACGGAAATAGCGATACCGATTAACAAATAGTTAAAGAAATCGCCGTTAATGTCTTTGATACTCGGAACAACTAAATCAGCTTCGCTTGCAAGAACAGGCGAAACACCCATTAGCACAGTAGCCAAAAGAGCCATCAATGCTTTTGGAGAAGTCAACTTTTTAATCATAATCTCTCCTTCACTAAAATAAGTTGTTCTACTACCTATAAACTAATGAATATATTATAAAACAAATTAAAATATTTAACAATATGTTAAGCAATAAAAAAACAGACAAATTTAACAATGTCTGTTTTTCATTTTAAAAATAAGATAAAATTAATTTATTCTTCTCTTATCATTTTATTTAAAACTACAAAGAATTTTCTTAATTTAGACTGGGGTTTTACTTCATTTGAATCAACACAACCCTGGCTGGCTAGAGAAATTCTATCACGCAAAGTTTTAGGATAATTTTCTAATAGTGTTGACACAAATACATCTGCTTCATCCTGCAATTTTTTATTTTTAAGCACTTTGTCCGAAACAACATCAGCAATATTTAATTTCGGTTCCGGAAAAATTCTTTTACTTACACCCTGTACTTTAGAATAAAATGAAACAAGGGCAGGACCCTGCACATTATTATCATTTGCATAACGTAAAAATTCTCCGATATGCTGTTCAGCATCTGCCGATTTTCTATATAACGAACTTACCATTCTGCTTGCCCGCGAATTCAATTCATTTGTCACTAAATTACACTTTAACATTTATACAGATCCTTTCTTTTTTGTTGATATAAAAGCGCCTGAAATAAAATTTTTGATATCATACGACAAAAATATTAAGAAATTTTAATACAAATATACATCTTCCAATAATTTTATTTCAAACTCACTGCCGGCCGGTATTGAAATTCGTCCGCCTTTTGAAAACAGAGCCAAAAGAGGCGAGCCAACAAAGTTTACAGCATAAACAACCATGCCCGTTATTGTCGGAATAGGAGAAACTATAACTCCGACAGGATTATTCGCCAGTTTTGATGAAGTTCTTCTTGTTTTTTTATAGAAATTTTCCCCTTTATCAATCTGTTTTGCAACACCCTTCCAATAACTGCGTTTACCTTTCATATTATTGAAGAAGATTTTTTTCATATTAGCTTTTGTAATTTTACCGTGAACACTTCTTGTCTGTCCGTTAACAGTTATGCTGTCAACCATCAGAACAACAAGCCCTCCGTTTCCGCTCATCTGGGGCTGGTGAGAATCTTCGACAACTGCCGTAAATTTTGTACCTTCCATTACAGTTATATATCTTTGTGTTACAGGTTTTATTGATGTGAAAGAAACTTTTGCCCCTTCTCTCAGGTAATCTGATATTACAGAATTTGATTTAACCCTGAATTTTGTACCTTTTTTAATCCTTATTGCAGTAGATTTATCGTATTTGTATTCATTTGGGAGTTTTTTTACACCTAATTGAGGTTTAGCAACTGGAGTTGAGGGTAAAGACTTCGGAGCTGTCTGTGGAGCTTGAGTTGTTTGAGGTGTTTTTGGAACTGTATTTTGTTGTGTAGGAGCAGTCTTTGGTAATGCAGGTAAAGACTGTTCCAATTTTGACGGGTCATAAGTCC
>CALURE010000159.1 GCA_944323095.1 Candidatus Gastranaerophilales bacterium | reverse complement strand
ACAACTCTTTATTCTGTATTGAAAAGTTTGAATGATGAAGATGTTAATATTACAACAATTGAAGACCCGATAGAAATTAAGCTTGAAGGTATAAACCAGTCACAGATTAATGCCAAGGCCGGTATTACATTTGCTTCCTGTATGCGTGCGATTTTAAGACAGGACCCTGATATCATACTTGTAGGTGAAATTCGTGACTATGAAACTCTTGAAATTGCAATTTCTGCTGCATTAACAGGCCACCTTGTATTAAGTACGGTTCACACAAATTCGGCAGCTGCAACAGTTACCCGTTTGATTGAAATGGGGGCAAAAGATTATCTGGTGTCATCTACTTTATCAGGTGTTATTGCACAGCGTCTTGTCAGAAGGCTTTGTGATGACTGTAAGGAAGAATATTTTGCAACTCATGACGAGGCGAGACAGATAATTGCCGATGAAAATGAAATACAGGAATTTATGAAAAAGCCGATTTATAGGGCAAAAGGATGTAATAAATGCGATTTTACAGGATATAAAGGCCGGCTTGGTGTGTATGAAATTATGACCATAAACAAAGAAATTAAAAAGTTGATTGCACTGGGTGCTCACGATCTTGAGATTGAAGAAGCAGCAGTTAAAAACGGTATGAAAACACTTCATCAATCCTGTTTAAATCATATTTTAAACGGTATGACAACTATTAATGAGTTTGTCAGGGTGCTTGGTGTTGTTAATGAATAGGAGAGTTAAATGGCAATATATAATTATATAGCATTAAAAAATAATAAAGATATTGTTAAAGGGAAAATAGATGCAGCTGATTTAAGAGAAGCGCGTGCAAATATTTTGAAACTCGGTTTTGTGCCGACAAAGGTTTATGAAGAAAAAGCTAAAGGTGCAGAAACCGAATCAGATAAAAAAGTCCGTGCAGGAAAAGTGCACAAACTGGGCTTGCAGGACAGGATAGATTTTACATCGACTCTGCAAATTCTTGCACAATCAGGTATTCCGATTATTGAATCTTTAATGTTTATTGAAAATGACGCGGCAAAATTAAAAGTAAGGCTGGTTGCAAAAGAGTTAAGGCGCCAGATTATGGCAGGTGCTACATTTGCCGATACCGTTGCAAGATATCCGGAGCAGTTCGGACAGATTTATATTGGTCTTGTAAAAGCCGGTGAAGATTCCGGTGAATTGGAAAAAACACTGCAGCGTCTTCTGGAATTGCAGACAAAAGAAGCAAATATCAGAGGTAAAGTTATAGGTACATTGATGTATCCTATGTTCGTAATCGTGTTGGCTGTAATTATTGTACTTGTTATGTTGATGTTCGTATTTCCGGTATTTAAGGAAATGTTTGACGGGATGGGAAAAGAACTTCCATGGATTACTGCAACATTAATGAGTGCCGGAATTTTCTTAAAAACATACTGGTTTTTTGTTCCGATTATTCTCGGCTCAATTGTCGGTTTTTGTACTTTTATAATGAGATGGCAGCCAAGTAAAAGAAAAGTTGACGAATATGTTTTGAAAGTGCCGCTTTTATCAGACTTAATCCAGTTTTCAAACTTTGCAAACTTTGTAGCTGTTATGCAGGTTGCCTATGATGCCGGTGTTCCGATTATTGAATGCTTGTATCTCGCAAATATGACTTTGACTAACCATACTTTAAAAACAAAAGTTGAATCTGCTACGTTAAAAGTTCAGCAGGGGCAGCATCTTTCAGTTGCGCTCAGATCAACTCATGTTATGCCTAAGATGATTTTGTTTATGATTGCAACCGGTGAACAATCAGGTCGTTTAGGAGATATGCTTTTGCAGGCAACTTCTTATATTGATAAAAAACTTGATACAATTATTGATACGATGACCAAAATGATTGAGCCGATAATGCTTATTGTTATCGGAAGTATCGTACTTGTTCTTGCTCTTGCATTGTATCTGCCGTTGTTCAATTCTTACATGACAGATTAGCGGAGTTCAGGAAAAATGAAAAAAACGTATGTAATTACAGGTGCAACATCAGGTATTGGAAATGCTGTTTTAAAAAAACTTGCGAAAGATAATATAATTTTTGCAGGTTACCGTAATGAAAAGTATGTTGATGAACTTGAAAAAATCGGTGCAATCCCTTTTTATATAGATATGGAAAAAAAGGACAGTATCAGTAAAGCCTGTGCATTTATAAAATCAAAAACTGAAAAAATTGACACTCTTGTAAATGTTGCGGGGTGTGTTGTTGCAGGTGTAATGGAAAATTTATCTGTTGATAAAATCCGAAAACAATTTGAAGTTAATACTTTTTCTCACATTGATTTTACGCAGAGACTTTTGCCGTTGCTTAATAACGGCAAAGTTATCAATATAAGTTCTATGGCAAGTTTTGGGATTTTCCCCTTTGTTGCGCCTTATTGTGCTTCCAAGCGCGCGCTTGATATTTTGTTCAACGCTATGGCTGTAGAAAGCGGGTTGAAAGTTGTGTCAGTTAAACCCGGTGTAATTGCTACCCCTTTATGGGAAAAGTCTGTTGAGTTGAATAAAGATGAAATTACTAATTGCACAGGTTATGATAAAGAAATGAAATACCTTGTTTCAAACGCGCGTAAAAACGGCAAAGAAGGTTTGAACGTCGAAAAAGTTGCAGACATAATAGTTAAAATTGATGGTCTTGATAACCCTAAACCTTCATATACAATAGGCTTTGATGCCAAAGCCGCTGAATTTATGTCAAAACTCCCTCAAAGCCTGATAAATGTTTTGATTAAACAGGGTATAAAATCTAAGATTTCTTCCGTAAAATAATTTCGTAATTTAATATATCCAAAATTTCGGCAAGTTCTGATACACGGAATGTTTTGTTGCGCAGTTTGTTGCCAAGATTGCCTATGCTGTCTGTTTTATTATATTTTATATTAACCTCGTCTTTAAGTTTAGACATTGTTATTCCCTGCAAAGCTGCAAGATATTTAATTTGTTCTTTTAAATTATTTGTTTCAAGCCTGTATTCATTTTCCATTCAATAATCATACTATTTAATGTAATAAACTATAATTATATTGACAAACTGCATCATATAGTGCATAATTATAATATATAGTTTAGTTTTATAAAATAAACATTGAAAGAGGTTTTGTATGAAAAATGGATTTACTCTTGCGGAGGGTGCTGTGCATATAGATGCTTCTAATAATGGTTGCCGAGCCGCATTTACTTTGGCAGAAGTATTAATTACGCTGGGTGTAATCGGTGTTGTTGCAGCATTAACAATTCCTACATTGATTTCCAAACATCAAAAGAAGGTTTATGTAACGCAGTTTAAAAAAGCATATAACACAGTCACAAATGCTTTTAAATTAATGCAGGCAGAGACAGGCTCGGATAATCTGGGAGATAATGATTTTATAACAGCAATAGCTGTTAAGTCGTCTTCAAATGAAGCAGAGGTAACAAGATTAGCAAAAAAATATTTTAATATTGCTCAAGATGTGAAATATTACTCA
>CALURE010000158.1 GCA_944323095.1 Candidatus Gastranaerophilales bacterium | reverse complement strand
ACAAGTTTAATCGGTTCAGCAGACAGAATTGAAAAAGATTTTGAAGGAAAAATCGATTCAGCTGATAAATCTAAACTTGATGAACAAAAAGCAGCGCTTCAAAAGGCTCTTGATGAAAACAAACCTGTTGAAGAACTGAAAAAATTATCGGATGAATTACAGCAGACAATGTTCAGCATTTCGCAAAAAGCTTACGAAGCTGTTCAAAAAGAAGAACAGTCAACAGCTTCAAGCGAAAACGCATCTTCAACAGAAGATAAAAAAGACGGCGGAGATGATGATGTAATTGATGCCGAATATACTAAAGAATAAGTCTAATTCTTATAATCTAAACACCTTAAAAAGACGGACGAAATTAAAGTCCGTCTTTTTTTTATTAGAGAACCGGTGGGAACGCTCCGCTTATCCCACCCTACGTGTGTCTTAAATTAAAATGCATGGCGGGATAAATAAAATGTCTCCGCTTATCATACTCTACGCATGTCTTTAATTAAAATGTAGGGTGGGATAAATAAAATGTCTCCGCTTATCATACTCTACGCATGTCTTTAATTAAAATGTAGGGTGGGATAAGCGGAGCGTTCCCACCAAGTATTATTCCAATTCAAGATTTGTGATTAAATATTTATCATCAGCATTACACCACGATTCATCATAATACCCTAATTTTACAAATTTTTTGAAACTTGAATATGGAAATTCTTTTGTATTATTAACATATTGGTGTTTTATAGGATTGAAATGTATATAATCTAAATGTTTGTACAAATCATTTTCATCCCTGATTACATGATCATAAAATCGTCTTTGCCATATACCTTTTTCACCTTTTTTCAATTTACTTTTTGATATATCGTATCTAGTTGAAGTATGAATCGAAAAATAGTATTTTATATCACGTATAATCTTTGGAAATGTATTTATATCATTAAGCTTTAAGATAAAATGAAGATGATTATCCAAAACAACAATTGCATATAGTTCAAAACTATACCTGCTCATAGCATATTTGAATGATTGCCTTAATAAATTTATATTATCAAATAGAATATTTTTCCTGTTTTCCATAACAAGCGTAAAAAAAATGTAATTATATTGTTGCAGATAAAATCTTCTGTAATTTGGCATAAATCCATATTACCATGAATTTTGTTGGTGGGAACACTTCGTTTATCCCACCCTACATTTAATCAAAGACTATTGGGGAACAGGTGGGAACTACACTTTAATTTAAGACACGCGTAGCCCACGTAGGGTGGGATAAGTGAAACGTTCCCACCGAATATTATTCCAATTCAAGATTTGTTATTAAATATTTATCATCAGCGTTACACCATGATTCATCATAATACCCTAATTTTACAAATTTTTTAAAACTTGAATATGGAAATTCTTTTGTTTTATTTACATATTGGTGTTTTATATGGTTAAAATGTATATAATCTAAATGTTTGTACAAATCATTTTCATCCCTGATTACATGATCATAAAATCGTCTTTGCCATATACCTTTTTCACCTTTTTTCAATTTACTTTTTGATATATCGTATCTAGTTGAAGTATGAATCGAAAAATAGTATTTTATATCACGTATAATCTTTGGAAATGTATTTATATCATTAAGCTTTAAGATAAAATGAAGATGATTATCCAAAACAACAATTGCATATAGTTCAAAACTATACCTGCTCATAGCATATTTGAATGATTGCCTTAATAAATTTATATTATCAAATAGAATATTTTTCCTGTTTTCCATAACAAGCGTAAAAAAAATGTAATTATATTGTTGCAGATAAAATCTTCTGTAATTTGGCATAAATCCATATTACCATGAATTTTATCGGTGGGAACACTCCGTTTTTCCCACCCTACATTTTAATTTAAAGCACGCGTAGATTTGGATAAGTGAAATTAATCGGTGGGAATACTTCGTTTATCCCACCCTACGCTTTAATTTAAGATACGCTTAGCCCACGTAGGGTGGGATAAGTGAAACGTTCCCACCGGAAAATATTTAATATTATATAGCCCACGTAGGGTGGGATAAGCATAGCGTTCCCACCGGCAAGTTAAAATTATATAGTTTCCAATGATTTAAAAAAATCTAATGCCTTTATTTTAAAGGCTCTGCACAATTTGTAAATAGTGAAAAGTTCAATATCATAGTTTCCTGTTTCTATCCTGCGTATAGTTGACGGAGAAAGTTCAGAAAGTTTTGCGAGTTCACTCACTTTCAGATTATTTTGCAGTCTTAATTCTTTAAATTTTTTCCCTGCTGATGCGCAGTATTTTTTTGTCCTCATATTTACCTCCATTAATATATAAATGTACATTAAATGTACATCATTGTCAACCAAATAATGGTACAATTTATGTAAGCATAAAATATACACTGGAGTAGACACATGTTGCATAAAAAGTTAAGGCAAGCAGGTAATAGCTGGTCAATAGTTATTCCAAAGTCATTTTTAGAGAGTCTCAATATTAATCCTATACTTCATGAAATGAGTATTATACTAGAAGGCGACTCAATTAAACTGAAAAAATATAAAGAAGAAAACGACAAATCCTGAACCTATACGCTTATCCAACCCTACGAAATAATGCAAAACATCCTTCCCTTATCAGGGGTATTCTGTCATGCCGAACCTTGATTGACATCTTTTGCCGAAATCTTTAATTTCGTGCAAATGTCCCAATGCGGGCAAGAGCTTACAACGATAAGATTCCGAAACAAGTTCGGAATAACATTGTATCTGTTTTTCAAGAATATCTGGTGTAAACTGCTATACAAGCACCAATCAGATATAACAGAATGTATAAACGGAGTTTTCCCGCAATTTTTAATCCAAATAGAATACAGTAATAACTTTGTGTCCTTCTTCAGCGTACTGAACGGCATTGTGCAAAGTTTTACTTGTATGTGACAGGAAGCATATTAGCTGGTTGCAATCGTCAATAATTTCTCTGTTGCAGACTCTTGATGCATCGGCAAGTGTCATCATAGCACGGTCAGGGTGTTCAACAATATTCGGAACCCCGATTAGCTGGTTTTGAACGTCAGACGGCTGCTGGCCTATTGTCTGGGGCAAAATAACTTTCAATTTGTCAGGGTTAGCTTTCATAGCGCCGCGGATTGCCGCAGCATTTGTCCCTGACGAACCGCCTGATGTAATAATTGTATTCCCCTGCATAACAAGAGCAGTTGCAAGAGTTTCGATCATCTGCTGGTGGGTAATCGGCAGATTTCGGCTACCGATAATTGCAATTTTTTTAGCAGACTGTTTTATTGTAGCAAGTTCCATTGCAAGTTCATCAACCGTATCAGGTGAATCTGACGCCACTGTATCCATATCATCAATCGGGACTACGATAGAACTTTGTTTTTCTTTGTTTTCATCTTCAGATTCCATAAATACATTCAAATTGTCAAATTTCACCATTTTTCTCACTTTCTGATTGCAATCTATACGTTTTTAGTTTATGCTGATTATATCACAAAAATTTAATTTTGGGAATAGGGATATGGAAAATATACTTGATAATCTTAACAAAGAGCAGAGAGAAGCTGTTCAAACCGTTCAG
>CALURE010000157.1 GCA_944323095.1 Candidatus Gastranaerophilales bacterium | reverse complement strand
CGTGAGAATCCAGTCCGCCTGTCTTCAGCAATCCGAATTTTGATGCGGCTTCATCAATTTTTGTCTGCCATTTTTGATAATAGTCACCTTCATAGGACTGATAAAAGCCTTCGTAAAATAAAGCTTTATCTTTACCGTATTTTTTGAAATGTTCAAAAAGATATGTATAAAATTCAGGACAGTATGCCTTTGTTCTTGCAGGATGTGCAATAGACATAACTCCATTGCCAAGTGTTGACACAAATTCAACAGCATCTTCAAAGGATGAAAAAGGTTCAAGCATTTTCCCGATTGATGGGTGAGCTTGGAGGTATATTTCTCTTGCGGTCATGATTTGTTTTTCTATGTAATCAGGTATTTCAGGTAAATCATGTTCGATATACATTTCAAGGGCTTTTTTATATGTTATGTGATACGGTTCTTTGCCTTTGAAAAGATATTTGAATTTTTTTATTGGCATGTCATAAGAAAAATCTGCATTGGGAATGTAATAGTTCAGCAAAATTTTTCCTGATGTGTATTTTTTCAGCGGGTGGGCAACTTCATCCTGTCCTTTGGCAATCATGATATGGCATTTAGAGGCTTCTTCAATGTTAAAGTTATAATCAGGAAGCGCTTCATTTAACTTCTGAATAGTTTCTTTAGAAAGAAGTAACTTCTGTTCCATTTTAGTTTTTAAGTAATTGTTTAATTTTTTATCAGCTGGATTAATTCCGTAAACAAGCAGGTGAATTTGTACAGGTTTTGTCTGTTTCGGAAAATTAATTCCAACTGTTGATATTTCAAGACCAAAGCTAATGTTGACGTTGTTGTATTCATTAATTAGTTTTTCAGCTTCTTTACAGCCGTCAATTGTGTCATGGTCTGTTATTGCAATAAGAAAATCAGGATTGTTTTTGGTAATTTCTTCAGCGTTTTCTAAAAGTTCTTTGACAGTCATTTCGCCGTCAGAAAATTGCGTGTGAATATGTAAATTGGCTTTGAAGTCTCCTGACTCAAGATATCTGAAATCGTGCGAATCAAGAATGTTTAAATCTTTTCTTTCGCCGGGTTTAAACGAGATATCTGAAAATTTTTTGACTTTTTTTATAAAATCTTTTTCATTTACAATTCCCATAATTTATATTTTACACAAAAACAGAGATTGAAACAAAATTTCTAGTCTTACGTCAAGAATATTAAAAGTGTAGTGATAGCTGAAATAAGAAGACGAGGAATTTTTATGGCAGTACCGAAATATCTGGAAGAAGATTTATACAAAGATTTGAAACCTGAATATCAGGAGAGTTTAGAATTTATTGCTCTGGAAGATGATGATATTGAAGAACCTAGAACTTTTAATTCAATATCTAATGATGATGATATTTTGCAAATGTATTTAAAGGATATCGGAAAAATTAAGCTGTTAAGTTCGAAAGAGGAAAAGGCTCTCGGGAAAGAAATTAAAGAGGGGAAAAAATTGCAGGCCGATATTGCAAAACGAAAGCTTGTTCAGGCAAATTTACGTCTGGTTGTGAGCATTGCAAAAAAATACATCGGGCAGGGAGTCCTTTTTATGGATCTTGTGCAGGAGGGTTCACTCGGACTTATTAAGGCTGCTGAAAAATTTGATTATTCAAAGAATTTTAGATTTTCCACATATGCAACATGGTGGATAAAGCAGACTATTATAAGAGCAATTTCAAATAATTCGCGGACAATTCGCATCCCTGTTCATATGACTGATAAAATAAGAAAATACAAAAGAGCTTATACAACACTCTCGTTTGAACTCGGACGCGAACCTAATGATTTAGAAGTTGCAGAAAAACTGGGGATAACTCCAAAGCAGCTTTTAACAATAAAAAAATCAATAATAAAGGAGCCGATAAGCCTTGAAACTCCTGTAACAGATGATTTAAATATAGGAGATTACATAGAGGATAAATCTTACCGTTCTCCTGAAGTTCAGACTAAGAATAATGCATTAAAAGGAAGTATTGAGGATTTGCTTGCAACACTTTCGGAGCGAGAAAAAAAGATTATAACCTGCCGTTTCGGAATTAACGGAGAGATGCCGAAAACATTGGAACAGTTAGGCTGGATAATGGGGTATTCAAAAGAGAGAATAAGACAATTAGAGGATTCCGCATTATCCAAAATCAGAGAGAAAAAGGAATTACAACATTTTAAAGATTTTATAGAGGATTGATTTTTTTAGGATGCACCGGCATCCTTTTATTTTATATCAATTCTTTCCATTTTAAATTCTGTTTTTTGTCTGCTTTGTTTTATAAGATACGCAGCAATAATCGCCGTGACCGGAACACACACAAGAATAGCGATGCTTCCTGTGAGGGCCGATAAAATTTCTGTTGCTACCTGATTAAGGTTAAAAAATTTGTTCATGTCAATGTTGCTTGATAAAAGTACAAGCGGAAGCGAGCTTCCTAGATAAACCAGAATTAAAGTATTTGACATAGTTCCTATAATATCTCGTCCGACATTCATTCCTGATTTAAAAAGTTGTTTAATTGTAAGACTTTTGTCGGTTTCATAAATTTCATTTATCGTGCTTGCAATTGAAACGGCAGTATCCATTAAAGCTCCGAGTGCACCGATAATCATTGAGGCTGACAAGATGCCGGTGAAGCTTAAATCAGGCCTTGCGGTATATAAAAACATTGGTTCTTCTCCGGCAAATCCTGTAAGATGTGCAAAATAAATTGCAAGCATTGAAATTCCGCCGGCGAAAATAAGACTTATAGCGGTTCCTATAATTGCAGATGAACTTTTAGAATTAAATCCGCCTACAAGATAAATTGTTATCAGAGTTGAAAGTATTCCTGTTAGAACTGCTGACGCAATAGGACAAAATCCGGCTAAAATCATTGGCATTAGCATAAAAAATACCAGTGCTATTGTTGAAATTATTGATATAATACTTGTTAAACCTTTTTTCTTTCCTGTTAAAAGCAGCATAACAAAGAAAATTCCAGTAAAAATATATATTTGATTGTCTCTTTTAATATCTGCAATAAAAAAATCAACATCATCCGGAGTTGATACAGTGTCTGACACAGGTTCAACATGCAAAACCACCTTGTCACCTTTCGAAAGATTAATATCGTATGCTGGATTGCCTGTCAGCATGTTGTCTATCATTCTTTCAGCACCTTTAAAATTTCCTGTTAAAACTTTTACTGTGACAACCTGTTTTGTAGTTTCTTCTCCCTGATTAAGACCTTCGGCATCTTCATATGTGATACTTTCGACAATACCTGTCTCGGCCGGTAAAACAATTTTGCCTTCATCACCATAGCAGAGTTGGGCAAAAAATCCACTAAGCAAAAGTAAGCTTATAATTATTATTTTTTTCATGTAATTATCTCCTAATCACTGATAAATTTATCATAAAAAAAATTTTTATAGTATTGTGCATATAGAGAAAATTTAAGTTGTAAAATCCATGTATTAAATTTGGGACATATATCGCAGTTTACACCAAAAATAGCTCCAATCGTCACCCCTGAAATAAATTAAGTGCAGGCTCTGAACTTGTTTGACTGCTTTTGCCAAAATCTATGATTTTGTGTAAAATGTCCCAATGCGGTCAGCGGCTAATTACTATAGTATTC
>CALURE010000156.1 GCA_944323095.1 Candidatus Gastranaerophilales bacterium | reverse complement strand
CCGAGTGAATTCAGAGTGTATGAACTCAAAAGGGCTTGAAAAAGTTCTGTACATCTGATTTAAGGGACTTATATCGCAGTTACAGCAATATTCTCAAAAACAGTCATAATGTCATTTTGAGTTTCGGAATCTTAAACTATTGCCCAAATAATAATCTTGTTTTATGCTATAGATATGATAAAACAGCTAAGGATAAAAGATTATATATTAATTGATGAACTTACCGCAAATTTTGACAGCGGGTTGAACGTTATCACAGGTGAAACAGGCGCAGGGAAAAGTATTCTTATTAATGCAATTGATATAGCTTTTGCCCCGCGTGTCTCTAAAGATGTAATAAAACATGACAGAGACAAAGCTGTTATTGAACTTGTTATAGAAAATACCAAACACGATTTAACACGATTATTTGAAGAAAACGGGGTGGATAATAACGGTTCTGAAATTGTCCTGACAAAAGAAATTACACAAAACGGTGTCCGCTCAAGAGTCAACGGGACGTTAGTCAATCAGGAATTTATCAGACAGCTAAAATCCTATTTTCTTGATATTCATTCCCAGCATCAAACCTATGCTTTTATGCAACCCAAATATCATATCAATCTTCTTGATAACTATGCAAAAGAATCTTACGGAACAAAGCTTGATGCATACAGAGAAAAATTCAGAAAATATCAGAATTTGCAATCCAAGCTTGAAGATTTAAAAAATGCATCTGACATGACTGAAAATCAAATTGAATTCTTAAAATTTCAAATAAATGAAATCGACGAAGCAAGTATCAAAAGCGCGGCAGAAGACGAAGAATTAAATTCGGAACTGGAAGTATTAGAAAATGCTGAAAAATTAAAAGAATTTACAGGTTCTGCATACTGGGCAATCAATGGCGATGACGGCTCAATTATGGAAGCGCTCGGAAAAATTAAACAAAATATCTCAAAGGCCGCTTCTATGGACAAAAATCTGGAAGAACTTGAAAGTAACCTTCTTGATGCAATAGAAAGACTAAAAGATGCGGGAAGTGAATTAAGAGATTACAGCCAGAACCTAGACAACGATGCTGAAAGACTTAATGAAATTCAGGAAAGGCTTTATTTACTTGATAAACTTAAGCACAAATACGGCGGAACACTTGAAAATGTTCTAATAACTTTTGACAAAATATCGCAGGAATTAAATGCAATAGAGTTTTCAACACAAAATATAGAAGAAGTTGAAGCTGAAATTGAAAAAACACGCAAAGAATTGGAACAAACAGCTTCAGAAATAAGCGAAAACAGAAAAAATTATGCACAGGTTCTATCCGTATTAATTCAGGAAAAATTAGAAAAACTTGAACTGCCTAAAGCCAGATTTGAAATTTCGGTTCAATCCAAAGAGCTAAGTTCGGACGGCATGGATAATGTAGAGTTTTTGATTTCGACAAATATATCGGAAGATTTAAAACCGCTTGCAAAAGTTGCATCCGGCGGTGAAATTTCACGTGTAATGCTTGCAATAAAATCAATTTTTGCGCAGAGCGATGACATAAATACGGTAATTTTTGACGAAATTGATACGGGTATTTCAGGCAAGGCATCGCAAAGTGTTGCAGATGAAATTGTAGAACTTTCTAAATACCATCAGATAATATTGATTACTCACCAGCCAATAATTGCATCAAAAGCAGACAAACATTTTTACGTCAGAAAATCACAGGATGATGAGACAAAAGTAGAAGTATATGTTCTGATAGGCGAAAACAGAATTAAGGCGCTGGCAGAACTTGCCGGAGGAGAGATTAACGAGCAGTCTCTGGAGTTTGCAAAATCACTTATTTCAATGCCTGTATAATCAGAGATAACAAATAACAAAGAAAAGAGGAGAATATATTCTCCTCTTTTCTTAAAATATAAACTGCTACTTTGCAGAAGAACAGCAACCGCAAACAGACGACTTCAAAATATCAGCTTTGTCTGTTCTTTCCCACGGTACATCAATATCAGTTCTTCCCATGTGCCCGTAAGCCGCTAATAACTGGTAGAATTTACCGCCGTTTTTAGCCGGCAGACCACGAAGATCAAACTGGTTAATAATTGCAGCAGGTCTCAAATCAAAGTATTTATATACCAATTTTGAGATTTCATCATCAGAAATTTTACCCGTACCGAATGTATCAACCATGATTGAGACAGGTTCTGCAACACCGATTGCATAAGCAAGTTCAATTTCGCATTTTTCAGCCAAACCTGCCGCAACTATGTTTTTAGCCACCCATCTTGCAGCATAAGCTGCTGATCTGTCAACTTTTGTAGGATCCTTTCCGGAAAAAGCACCGCCGCCGTGTCTTGAATAACCGCCATAAGTATCAACAATAATTTTACGGCCGGTCAAACCTGCATCCCCCTGAGGGCCGCCAACAACAAATCTTCCTGACGGGTTAACAAGAATTTTTGTCTCACTGTCAATTTTAATTGTCTCGTGAGCAAAAACTTCATCAATTACGTATGCAGTAATATCTCTTTTTATAATTTCCTGAACTTTAGAATTGTCTGAGACTCCGTTAATTTCAGGATCATGCTGGGTTGAAATCAATATAGTATGAATTCTTGAAGGTTTGCCGTCAACATATTCAACAGTAACCTGAGATTTTCCATCAGGTCTGAGGTAATTTAAAATACCCTGTTTTCTAACCTGAGCTAACCTGTGTGATAATTTATGAGCTAAGCTTATAGGCAGAGGCATTAATTCTGGCGTTTCATTGCAGGCATAGCCGAACATAATTCCCTGATCGCCTGCGCCGATATTTTCCGTTTCAGAAACAGATGTATCCGCATTGTCACTTCTTGTTTCAAAAGCTTTGTTTACACCGCCGGCAATATCACACGACTGTTCATCAATGCTTGTCAGTACAGCACAGTTTTTGTAATCAAAACCGCCGCCCTGTGTCCCGTTGTAACCAATATTTTTAATTGTGTCACGAACAACTGACGGAATATCAACATAACAATCAGCTGTAATTTCTCCACACACAAGCGCCATACCTGTAGTAACTGTAGTTTCTGCAGCAACTCTAGCCTGTGGATATTTGGTCAAAAACTCGTCTAAAATCGCGTCAGATATCTGATCGCAAACTTTGTCGGGGTGTCCTTCCGTAACTGATTCGGAAGTGAATAAAAAGTTTCTTGGTGTCATTTTCTTTTCTCCTTAATTTGTATTCAGGATCCGGCGAACCTATCACCGTCAATCCGGCCGGTAAGGTTTTTAATTCCGACCCGGCAACATCATTAAAAACCATTGTACAACTAAAAAATTTGAAAAGCAAATAATGTATGAATATATATTAATAAGTAAATTATTTCTATAGCCTGCTCAGAAAAAAGTCAGCCAATCTTATAACAAGACTGTCTGACTGCCTTCTTAACCTGAATTAATAATTAGTGATATTATAAAAGTAATCAGAGTTAGAAGAAAAAGCCAACTGGTTTAACAGGTTTCAATTTACAGGATGAAACATTGTTGCTGTTTATGTTACACCCAGGATCGATTTGATACCCGTCACAATAAGGGGCTCTGAAATCGATATAGCCCGAACGGCAGGCGGCTTCCTGAAAAGATACTCCTTGAGCGACCCATCTCAAGCCGCGCTGCTGGAAACGTTT
>CALURE010000155.1 GCA_944323095.1 Candidatus Gastranaerophilales bacterium | reverse complement strand
TATATGACAAATATGAATATATATGTTATAATTATCATGTACTAACGAATAAAAGAAAGGTTTTTTATGAAAAATATTATTAAAAATTGTAACCTCGGGGGGGGGGCGCTTCTCAGCTAGACGGAAGTCAGAAAGGCAGGAGGTCAGGCAATTTAGATGGTAAGAAGATAAGAAGTTTGGAAGTTAAGCTATTTACATTAAGTAGACTATCTTGTAATCCTCATACCATCATCTCTTTCCAGAATAAGCTGGATTGCTTCGGTTCAAAAGAACCTCGCTATGATATCGAAAGTTTATGCAATACCAAAATTTGGCGGGTGGAGCGGCACGCTCCCGAAAGAATCCAGCCGATTGAAAATAATAATTTGCAACATTCCTGTGGGAACGCATCGCTTATCCCACCCTACGATATAATGCAAACTATCCTTCCCTTGTTAGGGAAGGATAGTAGGATGGGTAATAATCAATACCCACCCCTGCCCTCCATAATCAGGGAGGGAGGGTTCCCCCATTTCGAACTTGTTTCTGAATTTTGTGATATGTTCAAACACGAAGATCAATCTGATGTTCAAAAGATGCTGAAACAAGTTCAACATGACGTGAATAACTTAGCGAAACGAAATTATTCACACAATAAGAGAAGACACCTCACCATAGCCCTATCCGGCAAGGGGAGAGGGAAATGCCCTTCATCATTCACTAAAAAACTAGCTGCATTCACCTTAGCAGAGGGTGCTACGCACGTAGATAACTTTAACAACATTCGTCGAGCTGCGTTTACATTGGCAGAAGTTTTAATAACATTAGGAATTATCGGAGTTGTTGCGGCTATGACAATGCCGGGTCTTGTTTCAAAGTATCGTAAGCAGGTTGTTGAAACAGAACTGCAAAAAGCTTTTTCAATAATTTCACAAGTTGTAAGAATGTCTGAAGTTCAGAACGGAGATGCAGCATACTGGTTATACCCTACAATAGGTTCAGGTTCCTCTCTAGAAGGAAGCGAACAATCAGAAAATTTTGTTAATTTATACATAAAGCCGCATATAAAATACATTAAAGTCGGAAAAGAAAACATCAAAGTTTATTATTCTGACGGAACAGAATCGTATTTAACAACCTATATAAATAAAGTTCCACAATTTATTCTTGCTGATGGTATATTCTTGACATTTCACCCGACTGCAACCATAGATCAAAGTCGTGGTTATGTAATGCTGGTATATGTTGGAACAACAAACATGCGTAAAAATGGTGAGCTTGTTGAAGGAAAAAATTTTTTTACATTTACAGTAAGTCTTGCAGATACTATAAGTAAAGTCAGTTTGGAGCCCCAAAGTTATCTTAACTGGTCTTGTTAAAAATTAAATGAAAATCAGGAAACTTTTATTGAAAATTGTAGGAAAAATACACGTGAAACAAGCGGAGTTTCTTCTTCAGTATATTGCACATATATGATATACTGTAACGGATGGAAAATTCCTGATAATTATCCGATTAGAATATAATTAATAACTTAATATAATTTATTTTTATTCTGTTTTATTGGATTTAGGCCTGGTATCTTGATTTTCTTTTGCTACTGGAGACTCTGGCAGTTCTTTCTCTGTTTCAGGTTCTTTTATTTCAGGTTTAATTTCAACAGCTGGCTCATTCAGCGGTTTATATCCTAAATTTTTCAATTCTTTTGACAATTTTATGAATGGATATAATATAGCACCTGCCAGAGCAATGCCTGCGACAGCCGCACCGCCTAACGCACCGCCGATGGTTTTAAAAAATCTGCCTGTTTTCGATTTTGTTTTGATAAGCGATGCTGTTAAAGCGCCGCCTGCAATAGCTCCCCCCAGTGTTGCCAGATGTGCAGCCTGTGCGACTTTTTTTTCGGGGTTTATGTTATATTTTCCGTATTTTTTCTGAACTTCCTGAACAATTTTTTCAAATTTGTCCTGATTTTCTTCAGGGATTGAAAATTTATTAACTTTACCTGTTTTTGCGTCTTTTGTTTCATAAATAATTCTGCCGTCGGAAGTTTTGCCTGTTACAGCAGGCATATAAGGTATTGTTGTATTTGTTGAAATATTTATATCTACCATACTTTGTATAAGTCCTGTCAAAATATTTTTTGCATGTTTGTTAAGAAAATTTTACTTTTTTAAATACTATTCTTTTATTAAAGTATAAAGTTTGTAAAGCTGTCTGCCAAATTTTTCATCACTAAGCGAATTTATGATATCAGCTTTAATTTTATCATAAGGCTTCTGGTGATTGAATAAATATAATTTATAAACATCTATATTAAATGCATCAGCAATTTTTACAATTGTTTCTGCAGAGGGGTAGTTTTTTCCGTTTTCTATTCTGCTTAAATTGTTGGGATCAATACCGATGTGTTCTGCAAGTTTTTCCTGCGACAAATTGTGTTCTCTGCGTAATTCTTTAATTCTTTTTCCCAGTAGGCTTTTAATATTTTCCATATATCACCATTCAATAATAAATTCCAAAAGTAATTAATAATGTATTGTATATAATATTCTTGACAAATTAGGCATAATAGATATAATTATCTATGTATTGTATTAAATTTTATTGAAAAAGTTATTGTAAAGGATAGAAAAATGAAAAAAGCTTTCACATTAGCAGAAGTTTTAATAACACTTGGAATAATTGGTGTTGTAGCTGCCACGGCAATTCCTGCTATAGTTGCAAAGTATCGTAAAAAAGTTATTGAAACAAAATTACAAGTGGCTTATTCAGTAATAAATAGTGTGATAAAATTGTCCGAAACAGAAAATGACAGTTGTGATTTATGGCAATATCCGACAGAGAATGCTTCATCCTCAAAAAAAGGCACAGAAGAAACTAAAGAATTTATAGATAAATATATAAAACCTTATTTAAAATATGTCTCAGCTGATATTCTTAAAACTGAAAATAGTGTTGTGTATAATGTAGACGGTTCAAAATCATATATATCTGATAGCTTAAACAAAGTTCCATCTTTAATGCTTGAGGATGGAATTTGGTTAATTTTTATACCGACAGTACAACATGTTTTATCAACAACTAATTATAGAATGATTGTATATGTTGGAGTTAAGGACAAAGCTAGCAAATTTATACAAGGAAAAAATCTTTTTGCTTTCATTATAAATTCTAGTTCTGGCATTACTAAAATAAGTGCAGGCAGAAGTGATTGGTCATGCGGGTACCTTGAAAATCAACGTAGTAATTTTATTGAAAACTGTAAAAAAGAACTAGTTGAAACTTCCGGAATTGTGTCGGCAACTTATTGTACATATATGATTTATTGCAATAATTGGAAAATTCCAGATGATTATCCGATTAGACTTTAATCTATTTGATTTCCCATATTGTACCTTCTTTGGAATCTTTCAAGACAATATTACACTCATCAAGCGCAACCCTGATTTTGTCTGCGATATCCCAGTTTTTTGCATCTCTTGCTTCTTTTCTATATGCTATTAATTCTTTCATTGAATTGAAGTTTTTGCCGAGTTTTTCTGAAACATGTTTAACCGCATTTTTCAATTCATCATCCGAAAGTGTTGCTTTTTCAAAAGTAAAGCCGAGTGTGGAAGCTAATTTATAGAGAATTGTAAATGCGTCTTTATCGTTTTTATTTGCTTTGTTTGTAAG
>CALURE010000154.1 GCA_944323095.1 Candidatus Gastranaerophilales bacterium | reverse complement strand
TTCTGTCATCCTGAACTTGTTTCAGGATCTCATATCAGGAAGATTAGAAAATAAGCCCTCACCCCAACCCTCTCCCACTGGAGAGGGAGTAAGCTGTCATCCCGAACTTGTTTCGGGATCTCTTCAGATGCTAAACCACAGAGGTCAATCTGATGATCAAAAGATGCTGAACCAAGTTCAGCATGACATTTATTCCGCAAAACGAACTTATTCCAAGAATAGGATAAGACCACTAACCCTCTCCCGCAAGGGGCGAGGGAAAGGCTCTTTACCCTTCACTCTTCACCCTTCACTAAAGAAATCCGGATTTACCTTAGCAGATGGTGCTGCGCACGTAGCCCACTTTGATAATGTTCGTAAAGCTGCGTTTACATTGGCAGAAGTTTTAATCACCCTTGGAATTATCGGTGTTGTTGCGGCAATGACTATGCCCGCATTGATTACAAATTATCAAAAAAAACAGACTGTTGCTCAGTTGAAAAAAGCTTATACCGTTTTAAGTCAGGCTGTCCAGCGCTCTATTCTTGACAACGGTGAAATTGAATACTGGGACTGGCAGAGTATTTCAAATTCGGATAAATTCGGTCAGACGTATATTTTGCCGTATTTAAAAGGTGTAGATAAAGATGCCAGATATTTGGGGTATAGCAAAGGCAATAAATATTGGAAATCTTTAGATGGTACTTATGATGCTTCCGGGTCTTTGAATAACAGTTATCCGATGTATGCACTGCCTGATGGGATGTTATTAAGATTTAACGGACTTGATTATTATAATTCAACTAATGCGGAAAATCATTCTAAAACACATTTGAAAATTCATGTTGACCTTAACGGAGACAGAGGGCCTAACCGATATGGACGTGATGTATTTATATTTTCAATATTTCCATATGAATGGCCTTATCCGCATGATGTTCAAACCGCCGGCAAACTTGTCCCCGGTACTAATGATCAGTGCGGTGGAGGTTATCAGCATAATAATATGACAAGAGATCAATTGTTGACTTCAGGGTGTGCTACATGTAAATCCGATTATACCGGCTTTGGTTATGGCTGTGCAGCTGTCATCATGAAAGACGGGTGGGAGATCAAAGATGATTACCCCTGGTAATTAATATTCAATCCCTTTACGTGCAGCAATTCCGGTATCCCAGTAATGTTTTACAGGGTTGATTTCAGATACAAGATGCGCAATTTCAATGATGCGTTCATTTGCGTTTCTTCCGGTCAGAACTATTTCCATTTCTTCAGGTTTATTTTTTAAAACATCTATTACTTCGTCTATATCAATAAAACCTAAATCAATGGCAATATTTGCCTCGTCCAATATTATAAGATTATATTCATCATTTTTAATTGCTTTTTTGGCAAGCTCCCAGCCTTTTTTAATTTCTTTTTCATCACTTTCGTTTTTGTTATCGGAGTAAACTATTCTGTCTAAACCTGCCTGTACAATAGTAAGATTTTTTGCTATCTCCTGTGAAAGATTACGGAAAGAATTCAGCTCACCGTAATCGTCTCCGCCTTTGGTAAACATTATAATAAGGACTTTCCAGCATCGCCCAAGTGCACGCATTGCAAGTCCGAGTGAAGCAGTGGTTTTACCTTTACCGTTTCCTGTATATACTTGAATATAACCGTGCTTTGCCCATTGAGGATTTATTAAATTATTTTCACATTTGTCTGTCATTTGTATTTATTATATATTAAAAATATGTATAATAAAACAGACTTAAGGATATGGGCTAAAAGTATAAGAAAAACGCTTGATATGGATAAAATCAGCAATAATGCCGTTCGTCTGATAAGAGAGAATTCTCTGTACAAAAAAGCTGAGAATATTTTAATTTTTTATCCGATGAAGTATGAAGTTAACTTGCTTGAATTGCTTGAAGATAATAAAAATTTTTATCTTCCAAAAGTTTGTGAAAAAAGGCTTCTTATCTGTCCTTTCAAATCAGGCGACAAACTTGAAAAGTCGGATTTTAATATTTTAGAACCCTGTTCGATTCCTGTTAATCCAAATATTTTGAATCTTATAATTTTGCCTGCGCTAATGGCTGATGAAGCCGGTTACAGACTTGGATACGGCAAAGGGTTTTATGACAGGTTTCTCGGGGAAAATCCTGATATTAAAACAATTTTGCCTATTCCTAAAGAATTGTTTGTAACATCATTAGTGCATGATGATTTTGATAAAACAGCTGACATCATTATAAAATGTTAAAAAGGAGTCCGCACATTTGCGAACCCCTTACAGGTTAGTTAAGGATAGGATTTATATAAGAAAGGGAAAATATTTATGCTGTAAATTCCGGTTTAAAGTTCTGGACAGCCTTTTCTTCACCCTGTTTGCAGGCTTCCAGCTCCTGATCTAATAATTTTAACTGAGTTTCAAGTTTTAATTTTTCTGCCTGAATGCGTTTTTCCTGTTCATTCAAAAGTTTTTCTTCCTGCTTGCCCATTCTTTCTCGTTCCTGATTATACAGATTTCTGAAAATCCATTGCTGATACATTGCCTGCATATTAGGATCCGGCATTTGCTGCATCTGCATTGAAAGTATAGGCGCCATCATACCCATTTTTTGCTGCGCACCGAATAATGCTCCGTTATGAGCATATTGCATATACATTAATTGCCGTCCGAACATTGAACTTGGCGTATTCATCATATCACTCATTGAAACTGAACCGTCTGCAATGTTTGCGGCATATTGCTGCAAATCACTCAGCTTTCTGGTCAATTGCATGAGCCGAAAGTTCAAATCGCTCTTTTGACGATTAATTTCTAATTTTCGGTATGCGAAAATCAATAGAGACATTGTTTTACTCCTACCTGAATTTTGTAACTAACCTTTTATAACCTTACATTAATATAAAAACATGCAATACTGTAAAATTGCATGTTTTTATCTATATTATTAAGATTTGTTACGAATACCTATTTGTTATTTTTTGTTATAACTTTATCTATAAGCCCGTATTCAAGTGCCTGTTGTGCTGTTAAGAAATGATCACGTTCACAGTCTTCTTTAACTTTTTCAATAGGCTGACCGGAATTTTCTGCAATAATTCCAATTAACATATCTTTCATTCTTAGTATTTCTTTGGCTTCAATTTCTATATCTGTAGCCTGCCCTTTAGCACCTCCGAGCGGTTGGTGAATCATTACTCTTGAGTTAGGTAAAGCCATACGTTTTCCTTTTGTGCCTGAGCATAGAAGGAATGCACCCATTGAAGCTGCATCACCAAGACAAATTGTAGAAACATCGGATTTTATTAATTGCATTGTGTCATATATTGCCATACCTGCTGTTATCACACCGCCAGGGCTGTTGATATAAAGCATGATATCTTTTTCAGAGTTTTCGCTGTCGAGAAGCAGAAGCTGAGCAACAATAGAGTTCGCT
The DNA here is from genome assembly GCA_944323095.1 of Candidatus Gastranaerophilales bacterium. Lineage (GTDB taxonomy): Bacteria > Cyanobacteriota > Vampirovibrionia > Gastranaerophilales > Gastranaerophilaceae > Stercorousia. Next base: position 314 of record CALURE010000154.1, on the reverse strand, counting down.
ACATCATCGTCAATTTCTGAACCAAGGAAAATAATTCGTTCTCTCAACAGTCTTGAAAAGATGTCAAAGGAGCGTTCTCCGCGTGAAGATGCTTCTATTACAGTCGGGACATAGCCCATAATTTTCATATAAGTTTGCTGATCCATTTTTCTCTCCTATATAACAATTATATCATATTATAAAAACAAAAAAATACATAATAAATATTATTGGCAACTAAAAACAACCTACCCTACCTTCTTTGCCTCCGGCGGGTCTTCCAGACAGGGGCACTTTTGGTGGCAAAAGTGCCTCAAAACCAGCGACACACATTC
>CALURE010000153.1 GCA_944323095.1 Candidatus Gastranaerophilales bacterium | reverse complement strand
TCTTCAAACCCGCCACCGATTTTGTAATAATAGGAGCAAGCAACACCAGAACCTGACTCTGAGCAGTCTTTTCGCAACTCATCCATAGACTTGTCAAAACCAAAAGGTTCTATTTTCCCCCCGTCATAAATATTTATTCCAAAAATATCTTTTCCCCATCTGTTCGGCGGTAAAAGACCATTTATATCAAACATCATTAAAAACCAGATATCTGAAGATTTATCTGTTTTAATATCTTTAAAACCTATAATAGTATTGTTTTCTGCAAAATAAAAATCATTAAAATAATAAGTCTGACCTTTATAAACACGTGCTCCATTCATATAACGCGGTTTGTAATGCCTTATCGGATAATTTTCAGTATTAACACGCAGATACGGCTTTACAATAGTCAATAATAATTCTTCACGCTCCTGTGAAGTTTTAGCTTTGTTCATGCTCTTAATCATATCATCAGTTATGTGAGCATTAATAACCGAAAACATATATTCTACACGGTTTAATTTTTCATTCCATCTGGAAATAAAATTCGCCTGCCTTGAATTTTCTATTGAAACAGGCATTATAAGCAAAATTACTCCCAGCATGACAAACAATGCTATTGAATATTCAAGTTTCCACCTATTTTTCACTGCCATAAAGAAGCCTCTTATTTATGCCATATCAATACGTTTTTTTTCTTCGATTAATTTATCATATACCCACTCTGGAACGAAATTTTTACCGAGAATTATCTGACCGTTCATAATATTGGGTGCATGGAAATCCGAGCCGCCTGTAACAATAAGCCCGAGTTCTTCCGCCATTGATGAAAAATATTCAACACATGCAGGAGTGTGTTTTCTGTGGTAAGCTTCAATCCCTCTCAAACCGTACTGCATAAGTTCTTTAATCAAACTTTCCGCAATATCCAGATCATGCGGGTGAGCAATCACGGGAACTCCCCCGGCATCATAAATTATCTCAACGGCATCTTGAGGAGTTACCGTTTTTCTCTGTACATAAACCGGAGAATCGTCATGAATATATTTAGAATAAGCTTCCATAACACTTGTAGTACCGCCGGCACTTGTAATAGCTTTTGCAATATGGGGTCTGCCAATACTGCCGCCTTCTGCCACCTGTTTTTTTATGTCGTCAAACTTTATTCTTATTCCTTCTTTCTTTGCTAACAGGCTCAAGATTTCCTTGGTCTGTTTTACACGTGCCTGCTGCTGAATTTTTAGCAATTCCTGAAAATCGCTGTCTGTTACATCCATGAAATAGCCTAAAATATGAACTTCATAATTCTTATAAAGCGTATTAACTTCAATCCCTTGAATAATCTCAAGCTTGTCTTCTTTATTTTGTTTTTTCAAATAGTCTTTTGCAACTTTGTATGACAAAACATTATCGTGATCGGTCAAAGCAATTGCCTGAAGTCCGACATCAATTGCGGTATCGACAATCTTTTCAGGCGAGAAAACTCCGTCCGAGTAGAATGTATGAATGTGCAAATCACTTTTCATTTTCCTCTTCCTTTTTACTCTTATCTGCATAACAAAAAACTCTTTTTATAGCTACAGTATGCCCGCTGACTTGATTAATTTCTACTTCAACAGCATTAATTTGGACGACATTACTGTCCGCTACATCGTACCGCTCGGGAATAACAGTTGTAAAACGGTTAAGAGAAGTTTTATAGTCCATTCCGATAACACTTTCAGCCGCACCGCAAAAACCTGCGTCTGTTATATATCCCGTATTGTTAATAATTTGTTCATCGGCTGTCTGCACATGAGTATGAGTTCCCAAAAATGCACTGACGCCAAGTTCTGAACAAAATTTTCCAAAACAAATTTTTTCTGCCGTAGCTTCTGCATGAAAATCAACTATCACAACAGGGGTAATTGATTTTAAACGTTCAATTTCATCTTTTACAACAGTCCACTGAGATTCAACAGGCGCCATAAAAACTCTGCCAAGGACATTTATAACCCCTATTTTAACACCGTTCTCTGTTTCAAAAATACGGCTTCCGACACCTGGAGTATTTTCCGGATAATTAAAAGGTCTGATTAATTTATCAGCTTTATCAATGTAGTTAAAAATTTCTTTTTTATCCCAGATATGGTTTCCTGATGTCATACAATCAATTCCATATTCGGATAATTCGTTATAATTCTTTTCCGTTAGCCCGAAACCATGAGATGCATTTTCAACATTGGCAATTGTGAAGGTTGAAGGGTTGAAGGGTTGAAGGGTATTACTAGATACAAAAGTTCCGTTCAAAAAATCCCGTACGGCAAATCTTCCCGGTCTGCCAACCAGATCGCCGAAAAATAATATTTTTATATTTTGTTCATCACCTGTCATTATGCATTCCTTAATGTTGAACAGTTTAAAGGTTGAACGGTTGAAGGGTTAATAATTTTAAAACTTTTCAACCCTTCAACTTTGCAACTATTAAACCTATTTTGCTATTTCTGTTGTTCTGAATTCTCTTACAACAGTAACTCTGATTTGTCCCGGGTAATCGAGTTCATCTTCAATACGTTTTGCAACATCTCTTGCGAGTTTCTGTGATGCCAGATCATCAAATCTTTCGGATTCAACTATAATTCTGACCTCACGTCCTGCCTGAACCGCAAATGACTGCTTGATACCTTCATAACTGTTAACTATTTCTTCAATCTTTTGAAGACGTTTAATATAAATTTCAAGCGTGTCGCGTCTTGCTCCGGGTCTGCCTGCGGAAATTGCATCGGCAACTTTTACAAGAACTGCTTCAATTGTGTTTGCAACAACATCATCATGGTGTGCTTCTATTGCATGAATTACTTCCGGCCGTTCTCCATATCTTGATGCAAGTTCAACTCCGAGCTGAATATGCGTGCCTTCCTGAGTTTGATCGACAGCTTTACCAATATCATGCAAAAGTCCTGCACGTTTTGCGATTTTTTCATTTGCACCGATTTCTGCGGCCAGCATGCCTGCAATATGACCGACTTCAAGAGAATGCTTTAATACATTCTGCCCGTAGCTTGTTCTGTAATAAAGTCGACCGAGAGTTTTTATAAGCTCCTTATTCAAGCCCATAACACCCATTTCCAGAGCAGCATTTTCGCCTTCTTCCCAGATTTTTTTACCAATTTCATCCTGAGCTTTTTCAACCATTTCTTCAATACGGACAGGGTGAATACGACCGTCTACAATCAGTTTTTCAAGTGCAAGTTTTGCTATTTCGCGTCTTACAGGATCAAAACTTGATAATACAACGGCTTCCGGAGTATCATCAATAATCAAATCAACACCTGTTAAAGTTTCTAAAGCTCTTATGTTGCGTCCTTCACGGCCGATTATACGACCTTTCATCTCATCATTAGGCAAAGCAACAACTGAAACAGTTGTTTCAACGACCTGCTCAATCATACATCTTTGCATTGCCGTAGACAATATTTCTTTTGCCTTTTCCAGTGATGTTTCTTTTATTTTAGCCTCATTTTCCCTAATAAGCTGCATCTGCTCCTGTGCCAGATCATGTTTAAGCTGGTCAAGAAGCATATTTTTAGCGTCTTCTGCAGACATTCCCGAAATTCTTTCAAGTTCGGTTGTCTGTTTTTGAACAATTTCAGCCAGATAATCTTCTTTTTCAAGAAGTTCATCCAACTTTCTCTGAGCCTGCAAATCTTTGTCAGTATATTCCTGAATTTTATCTTCAAGCATATCTTCGCGTTTTGCTAGTTTTTGTTCCTGTCTTGCAAGCTCCTGACGTCTTTCTCTTTCTTCTTC
>CALURE010000152.1 GCA_944323095.1 Candidatus Gastranaerophilales bacterium | reverse complement strand
GTTTGAGATATTCGTTATTGACTTCATATCTGTGTCTGTGGCGCTCGGAAATTTTTTCTCTGCCGTATGCTTGTGCAGCTTTTGTGCCTTTTTTCAAAACGCACTCATAAGCACCGAGCCTCATTGTTCCGCCGTAACCGTGAACATTTTTCTGCTCAAGCATCAAATCAATAACGGGATTTTGTGCATTTTCATCAAATTCCTTTGAATTTGCATCTTTAATACCAGCAACATGCCTTGCATACTCAATAACTGCACACTGCATGCCGAGACAAAGCCCAAGAAACGGGACATTGTGCTCTCTTGCGTAGCGTATTACATTTAATTTTCCTTCAATACCTCTTACTCCGAAACCGCCGGGTACAACTACAGCCTGAACATCTTTCATTAATTCTTTACAGGATGTATAATCAAGACATTCTTCCGAATTTATCCACTTAATTTCGACTTTAACATCATCAGCATAACCTGCATGCTTCAATGATTCAACGACCGAGATATAAGCATCAGAAAGTTTTGTATATTTACCTGCAATTGCAACTTTTACAGTGCCTTTTGGATTTTTAATTCTTTCAACAAGTTTTTGCCAGCCGGTCAAGTCTGCTTTCCTGTTTTCGACTCTGAGCATATCAAGAATAACTCCTGCCATATTCTGATCTTCAAGAGCCAGCGGAACTTCATAAATACTTTTCATATCGCGGCATTCAATAACAGCTTCTTTTGGAACCGAGCAGAATAGGGCCAGTTTCTCTTTTTCTGTTTTAGGAATAGGTTTTGTTGTACGGCAGACCAAAATTTCCGGCTGAATACCATAGCTTCTCAAAACCTGAACACTGTGCTGTGAAGGTTTGGTTTTCAATTCTCCGGACGTTGGAAGATACGGAAGCAATGTAGTATGGACAGAAACAGCATTTCCTATACCGACTTCTGTTTTAAACTGTCTGATAGCTTCAATAAACGGTAAACTTTCAATATCACCTATCGTGCCACCGATTTCAATTAACTGAAAATCAGGCTTAAACTGCTTTGTAGCTCCCATAATACGTGATTTAATTTCATTAGTAATATGCGGAATAACCTGAACGGTAGCCCCTAGATAATCACCGCGTCTTTCTTTTTCAATAACGGTTTGATAAACACTGCCGGAAGTAACATTGTTGTATTTTCCGAGAGAAGTGTCAGTAAATCTTTCATAATGACCTAAATCAAGGTCAGTTTCTGCCCCGTCATCCGTTACAAAAACTTCACCGTGCTGAAAAGGACTCATTGTCCCCGGATCAACATTTATATAAGGGTCAAATTTCTGGTTTATAACAGAAAAACCTCTTGCTCTTAATAACCTTCCCAGAGAAGCTGCAATAATCCCCTTTCCCAGAGAACTCACTACCCCGCCTGTTATAAATATATATTTAGTCATTTTACCACCTCAACACAACATTCAAAAAACTTTAATTATGCACCCTGTGGGGCAATTCAATTTGTTTCTCTAAACCTGAATTAACTTTACCCCTCGCACCTGTTTTGCCTTATATGCTTTTATTTAATTAATTTTCGGCACTTTAAAGAAACCGTTTTCTACATCAGGCGCATTTGCCATTAATTCTTCTTTGCTGATCTCCTGAACAACTTTGTCCTCTCTCATAACATTACAAAAATCAATAACCTGACACATCGGTTTAACATTTGTAGTATCAACTTCATTCATTTGATCAACATATTTTAATACATCACCTAACTGTTTTGTATAAAGTTCTTTTTCTTCTTCAGTTAATTCCAGTCTTGCAAGCTTTGCAACATGTTCTACATCTTTAATTGTTATCATTTTTCTACTCCATTATTTTATTATGTTAGCACAAAAATTTTAAATACTTTTAAATATTACATAAATTTAATGATTTTTAAAAATAAAATATTATGATATAATGTAAGAAAATAATTGGAGAAAATTTTGTTGGAGAGTAAAGAAAAACCTGCAGAAGATCTTGACAGCGAGCTTCTTGCATACAAAAACTGCAAAGATGAAAAGAAAAAAAGAATGCTTCACATAAATATTGTGGAGAATGCAATGCATCTTGTAAAAAAAATTGCAGGAACTATTTCCGCGCAATCAGGAATTTCGAATGAAGATCTTGTACAGGTCGGCTCTATAGGTTTAATTAAAGCAATAGAATTTTTTAATCCTGATAAAAATGCAAGGTTTAAAACATATGCTTCTTATTTTATCCGCGGGGAAATCAAACACTACCTTAGAGACAAAGCCTCAATGATTAAAGCCCCGAGAGAACTGCAGGAGCTAGTTTTCAAAATCAGTTCTGCCGTTAAACAACTGAAAGAAAAAGGAGTAGAAGACCCTTCAGAAGATCAGATAGCTGATCTGGTCGGAATTCCGGTCAAAAAAATTCATGAAGTTATGGAAATTGAACTCTGTAAAAGCACTCTTTCGCTTGATCAGGCAATATCATCGGTTGACGATGACGATTTAACTTTAATTGATAAAATCCCCTCCGGTGATTATCAGGAATTTATGAATTCTTATGAAAACAAAATCATGCTTGCTTCTGCAATAAAAAAATTGCCGCCTGATTTACAGCAGATAATAGAACTAAGCTACTATCAGGATTTAAATCAACGCGAAATTTCCGAAAAAATACATATTTCGCAGATGCAGGTTTCAAGAAGATTAAAAAAAGCTTTAAGTAAAATGTACGAAATTATTAAATCTAAAGATGACAATTAAAAAGGAGACATAAATGGGAGCTATTATTGCATTAATAATTTTTATATTTATAACGGGATTGTGTATAGGAAGTTTTTTAAATGTTGTTATTTTAAGGTCATTAAGCAATGAGTCAATAGTTTTTCCGGCATCTAAATGCCCTAAGTGCCAGAAACCGCTTAAATGGTGGCATAATATTCCGGTAATTTCATACATCGCGCTCGGCGGAAAATGTGATTTCTGCGGCGAACGTATTAGCATTCAATATCCGATTGTAGAATTATTAACAGGAATACTTTTCACACTTTTATTTATGAAATTCGGACTCAGCATCAATGTGCTTTTCACCTGGATTATTACGGCACTTCTAATAGTAATAGCCGGAACTGATTTAAAAGAAAAAGTTGTATTTGATATTCACACATATATTCTTGCAGGTGTCGGATTTTTATATGCAATAACAGCATTAGCTATTGCTATTTTTGAAATGCACAAAGCCGGAACACCTTTTGAAATGACTAAATACTTTCTGCTCAACAATCCCCTGACTCTTTCAATTCTCGGGGTAATAGCAGGGATTGTAATCCTTGAAATATGTGCAAGAGCAGGTTATTTAATAGTTGGAACACGTGCTTTCGGCGAAGGCGATACATTTATTGCAGCAGGACTGGGAGCTGTTTTCGGATGGAAAGCCTTACTGGCAATTCTTGGTTTAAGTGTTTTAATTCAGGTAATTGTTTTCATGCCGATATTTATACGCGGACTTGTTCAGCATAAGGACTGGAAAACATTAATTACATTTTTCGGCTTTGTAATCTTTGCAATAGCATTTTATATATTACAGTATTTCAGATTAATAACCGCTGACACAATAGTAATGTATGTCACGCTTGCGCTAATCCTTGCAATACTCGGAATTGTATCCTGCGTATTAATATTTAAAGGGCTAAGAGAACATCCCGAAACCAGAACATATATGCCGTTTGGACCCGCAATGGTTGCAGCTGCATTTATTGCTCTTTTATTATAAAAAATGTATGCTGAAACAAGTTCAGCATCTAAAGAAAACATCTACGATATATTTCAG
>CALURE010000151.1 GCA_944323095.1 Candidatus Gastranaerophilales bacterium | reverse complement strand
CGGATATTAAAGTCGAGGAGCTGACACCTGCAATGCAGGAGTATTTAAAAATTAAACACCAGAATCCGGATAAAATTTTATTATACAGACTCGGTGATTTTTACGAAACTTTTTTTGAAGATGCCGTTACAATGTCAAAAGAGCTTGAGCTCACACTAACCGGCAGAGAACAGGGAAAATTCGGAAGAATTCCGCTTGCCGGAATTCCTGCAAAAGCCGTAAATAATTATCTTGAAAAACTCGTTCAGAAAAATTATAAAGTCATAATCTGCGATCAGCTGGAAGATCCAAAGTTTGCAAAAGGACTTGTTAAAAGAGGAGTTACAAGAATTGTAACATCCGGAACTTTAACAGAAAGCGACTTTCTACAGCAGAATTCCAACAATTATATTTGTGCATTATTTAAAGACGAAAAAAGCGGAATATGGGGATTTTCATATGCCGATATTTCTACAGGTGAATTTAAAGTTACCCAGGCGCCTTATGAGCTTATACTTGCGGAATTGACAAGAATTTCGCCTGCGGAGGTTGTAGGGCCTTCTGTAAAGCAAAAAATTATGCCGTTTCAGATTGTTCCTGACGAAAAGATTGATTTGCCGGAAGAAATTACTAAAAATTATAATTGTTCAAAAATTCCATCATCGGTTTTTGATGTTAATTTTGCTGAAAACAATCTTAAAGCTGTTTTTCAGGCAAACAGCCTTGAATCTTTCGGATATGACAGGTATAAAACAGGTTTCAGGGCAGCAGGAGCCTTACTTGCTTATGTCTGGGAAACTCTTAAAGACAATGTTCCTAAATTTGAAAGAATTGAACCTTATGAACTTTCAGAATACATGATTTTGGACGGAAGCACAAGAAAAAATCTTGAACTTACTGAAACTCTGCGTGATAAAAATAAATTCGGCTCGCTTCTATGGTCAATAGATAAAACTAAAACAAACATGGGTGCAAGACTTTTAAAAAACTGGGTCTGCCAGCCTTTAAAACGTGTTGAAGATATTGTAAACCGCCAGAATTCCATAACCGAACTTGTTGAAAAATCCGATGAACGAATTAATATATCAAATCTGCTTGAAAAAATATACGACATACAAAGACTTGCAACAAGAATGTCAAACAGCTCGGCAAACCCGAGAGACTTTTTAAGTTTGAAATCTTCTTTAATGATTCTGCCGGACCTTTTAGATGCAGCAAAAAAACTTGAATATAACCCGCTTGCAGAGATTAACAAATATAGAGATGAAATATCTGAGTATGCTTCATTAATAGATAGAACAATTGCTGAAAATGCCCCGCAGGTTATAAAAGAAGGCGGGATTTTAAAAGAAGGAGTATCAGGAGAACTTGATTACTTCCGCGATCTTTTAACAGGAGGAGAAAACTGGCTCAAAAACTTTGAAGAAAATGAAAAAGAAAGAACAGGAATTAAATCTTTAAAAATCGGATTTAACAAAGTTTTCGGCTACTTTATCGAAATTTCAAAATCTTACCTTAATCAAATTCCCGAAGGTTACATAAGAAAACAAACTCTTACAACAGGAGAAAGATTTATAACGGAAGAATTGAAAAAACATGAAGATGATGTTCTTTCCGCAAAATTTAAATCTACCGAACTGGAATATAAATTATTCTGTGATTTCAGGGAATATTCAAAAGAATTTGTATCTAAAATCAGAGAAATTGCTGAATGCATAGCAAAATGTGATGTTTATACAGGACTTGCACAGACTGCTGTTGAAAACAACTACTGTAAACCGGTTATTGATGAATCAGATGATTTTATTGTCAAAAACGGCCGTCACCCTGTACTTGAAAAGATATTGCCGCTCGGGGAATATGTTCCGAATGATCTGGAATTAAAATGTAATTCGCTTGATTCAACACAGTTTATGATTTTGACAGGCCCGAATATGGCAGGGAAATCAACATACATGCGCCAGAATGCACTGATTGCAATTTTAGCCCAGATAGGTTCATGGGTTCCTGCAGATTACGCAAAAATCGGGATTATTGATAAAATATTTACACGTGTAGGTGCTTCTGACGATTTAACTCTCGGACAGTCAACATTTATGGTTGAAATGATTGAAACAGCATGTATTTTAAATTCCGCAACAGAAAGGAGTTTTATACTTCTTGATGAAATCGGCAGAGGTACAAGCACATATGATGGTGTTGCAATTGCATGGTCTGTTGCAGAATACATTGCGACAAAAATTAAAGCAAGGTGCATTTTTGCAACACATTATCATGAGCTGAACGTAATGACAAAAACTTATCCGCAGATAAAAAATTACAGAATTACAATAACTGAAGAAAACGGAGAAATTGAATTTTTACGTAAAATAGTTCAGGGCGGAGCAAGCAAAAGCTACGGAATTCAAGTCGCAAAAATGGCAGGGTTACCACAGGCCGTAATTAAGCGCTCTCAGGAATTAATGACCAGAATGCAAAAAGATTATTCAAATAACCTTTCAACACGCAAAAAATCAGTGGATGTTCCGACAGTTGAAGTTCCGCAGTTAAACTTGTTTAATTAAATCGTAAAAAATTCCAAAAAGTCTTCATTCATCAGACCTTGAATTTCATTATTATCCAGATAGAGCCACACCAGAGGGTCTTCAATATCCAGAGTTTCATACTCCTCATCATTAATTGTTACAGGAGTAACAGGTTTGTCAACCACACTTTTGGCCTGTACAAGATCATCTATTTTATCCATAACCAAATCCTCGCTATTTATATCTGGTTTATTTATAATGATTTTTGGGTTAAAGTCACATAAAAACTAAAAAATTTAATATAGTTACGATACTATTCTATCACCTTGAAGTTATTCCATGGTCTTACATAATAAATTTATGATAAGACTCTGAAACAAGTCCAGAATGACAGAACACAGACTCTTAATTCTTATTATTTATACAAGATTTTTGTAATGCTCATTGTAAAAATCACCGAAACTATCATTTAATATTGCCTCGCGGCATTTTTGAGAAAAGTCAACAAGGAACTTTATGTTGTGAATAGACAAAAGTGTCGATGCAGTTGCTTCTCCGCATCTCCACAGATGCCTAATATAAGCTCTTGAATGATTTTTGCATGCATAACAGTTACAGCCTACAACAAGCGGTCTTTCATCGTCATAATACTGTTTTGTTTTAATATTTGATTTGCCGTTCGGGGTAAAGAAAGAGCCGTGCCTTGCATTCCGTGTCGGCAAAACGCAGTCAAACATGTCAATACCGCGTTTTATTCCGTCAAGCAAGTCTTCCGGAGTTCCGACCCCCATAAGGTAACGTGGTTTATATTTCGGAAGCAAAGGCGCTGTAAATTCAACAAAATGATTCATAATATCTTTTGTTTCACCAACACTCAAACCTCCTATTGCATATCCAACAGCATCGTAAAATGAGATTACATTTGCGCTTTCGCGTCTCAAATCATCGTAAAAAGCACCCTGAACAATCGGAAAAAGTGCCTGACGAGGATTTGTTTTAGCTTTAAAACATCTTTCAAGCCAGCGGTGAGTTCTCTCCATAGCTTTTTTAGCCGTATCATAATCACATGGAAACGGTGCGCACTGATCAAATGCCATAATAATATCTGCGCCGATATCCTGCTGTATTTCCATAGAAACTTCAGGATTTATAAAATGTTTTTTACCGTCTTTGGGATCACGGAATTCTACCCCGTCCTCGGTTATCTTATTCAAATGACTTAAAGAAAACACCTGAAATCCGCCGGAATCTGTTAATACAGGTTTATGCCAGTTCATCCAGCTGTGAATTCCGCCAAATTGTTTTATAAGTTTTGTTCCTGCCCTCAAATATAA
>CALURE010000150.1 GCA_944323095.1 Candidatus Gastranaerophilales bacterium | reverse complement strand
CATAACATCTTCTTTTGTCATTTCGTATGTTACCGGAGTTATTGAAATTTTATTATTTTTAACAGCTGCAATATCGGTGTTTGAATCTTCCGCTTCGGTTATCAGTTCTCCTGCCATCCAGTAATATACCTTGCCTCTGGGGTCTACTCTTTTTTCGTAGTTGTCCGTAAACATTTTGCGTCCGAGTTCTGTTATTGCAACACCTGCTATATCTTCTTCATCGAGTGCAGGAATATTTATGTTTAAGATACTTTTTTTAGGGAAATTAAAACCTTTTAATTTCTTCAATAACAAATTTACAAATTTTGCACTGTATTCAAAATTTTCGTATTCATAATTCATACTTGCAAGCGACATTGCAATACTTGGAACTCCTAACATTGCTCCTTCCATTGCGCAGCTGACCGTTCCGGAGTATAAAATATCTGCCCCGAGATTTGGCCCGTGATTAATTCCGGAAATAACAATATCAGGCTGCTCGTCAGCTGTCAATATGGCATTAATCCCTATTTTTACACAGTCTCCAGGAGTTCCCGTTGTAACCCAGGCTCTTTTTACCCCGTTATAAGCTTCAACTTCTTCAACTCTCAACGGTGTGTGAAGTGTTAATGAATGTCCGGCAGCACTTCTTTCCCTGTCAGGTGCAATTACATATACATCGTGGTCTTTTGCAAGTGTTGCAGTCAGGCATCTTATTCCGTTTGCGGCAATTCCGTCATCATTCGATACTAATATTTTCATATCTCTCCTTTTTATTTTTTTATCATATTTATATAATACTATAACCTTTTTTAATTTTAAAATATTAACTTTTGTAACAAAATATACGATTGATATTAAGAATATAGCAATTTTATATATAAAAAATTTTTTATATATATGACACGAGGAAAAGCATAAAACGAGGAATCAAAAAACGTTTTATTGCACACTACACTTCACACTATTACGAGGAATTGTTCAAGAATTCCGACTCTGCCTTCTCCGGGCAGAGTTTTTTTTGAAGCGTGCCGCTTCATCCGCCATAGCTTACGACATTGCACAGGCCGCTTTTAAAGATGTTAATAAGTATTTTTTTAATCATCTTTAAATCGCTTTATTTGATCAATGCACTCGGGTACGTTTGTCGAATTTGTTTCATTATTTTAAAACTTATCCCTCGCATCTGTTTGCTTTAATTTCGAAACCTTACCTGAAGAAAAGCGTGCCGCTTCATCCGCAAAACTTACGACATTGCACAGACCGCTTTTAAAGACGCATCTTAAATTTCCCCCTAACATATGTTTGAGATTTATACGCTATTTCGTAACTATTGCTAACACTTCCGCAAGTTTGCCGGATTTATTGTTTTTAAATCTGATTTCCTTTTTTGTTTCTTCCGGGGTAAATTCCGATTTCTGGTAATTAATTAAATATTTCATGAATTCAGGACTAAACATTTTACTCCTTTACTACACTAAAAATTCCCTGCACACTGTATATATATAAAAACATAAATCCGGCTGAAATTGCTATAAATTTACAAATTATTTACAATAATTAATAAGATGTTATAATTGTAGGGGATAAGGAAATTATATATGCGTCAGCCTTCAATTATTGATATAATATCACCGGTAATGGCAGGGCCATCAAGTTCGCATACGGCAGGAGCTGTAAGGTTAGGGCTTCTTGCAAGAAATATTTACAATTCAAAACCGGATAAAATAACATTCCAACTTTACAATTCTTATGCTGCGACAGGGAAAGGGCATGGTACTGACAAAGGACTGCTCGCAGGTGTTTTGGGGTTTGCTGTCGATGATGCTAGAATAAAAAATGTGTTTGACACTTCTATGGCAAAAACGATTGAATATAGTTATGAATTTCTTGAGGATTTCAACCGCCATCCAAACTCCGTTGATTTTATATTTGAAGGCGGTCTGAATATGACAATTAGCGGTGATTCTGTCGGTGCTGGAGAAATTGTTATAAATAAAATTAATAAATTTTCGGTAAATTTAGACGGTAAATATAATACGCTGCTTCTTGTTTATGAAGATGTCCCGGGGGTAATTTCTGCTGTTACAAAAATTATTCAGGAAGATAATGTGAATATAGCATCGCTTCATTGTGACAGGAGTGCAAAAGGACGTGATGCTTCTATGTGTATATGCGTTGACGGCGAATTGTCTCAATCTTGCATTGATGCGGTCAGCGCACTTAAAGATATGTACATCGTTAGATATATAAAGAAATTGGAAAGTTAAGCAATGGATGCAAATATAACTACTTTCAGGCAGCTGTATTATGTCTGTAAAAGTCAAAATAAAAAAATATATGAAGCGGCAATTGATTATGAGGTGTCTCTCGGTGAATACAGTGAAGAACAGATAAGAATGCAGGCCGAAAAGAGTTTATCAGCAATGAAAGATGCAATCAAAACCGGTATGAATTCAGTCGAAAAATCTCCAAGCGGAATGAGCGGTGATGACTGTGATAAATTGCAGAAAAGTTTTGCGCGAAATTCTTCTTTATATTCTAAAACAGTGCAGAAAATTATGACTTATGCACTTGCAACAAGCGAACAGAATCTCAGAATGGGTACAATTGCAGCCTGTCCGACAGCAGGTTCATGCGGAATTGTGCCGGCTGTTTTAATTGCTTTTGCACAAGATAATAATATCTCCGAAAATGAGCAGGTAAATGCTTTGATTACTGCAGGAGAGGTAGGAAAACTTGTTGCAAACAAAATGGCTTTAGCAGGTGCGGTCGGCGGTTGTCAGGCTGAATGCGGTGTAGCTTCCGCAATGGCATCTGCTGCTTTAACCCAGATGCGCGGCGGAGATATTAAACAGATATTGAATTCCGTTGCGCTTGCCCTGAAAAATATTTTGGGTTTGACCTGTGATCCTGTTTGCGGGCTTGTAGAAATCCCGTGTGTTAAACGAAATCCTTTTCTTGCTGTGCATGCTGTTACTGCATCTGAACTTGCAATGGCTGGTATAATCTCAAAAATTCCTCTTGATGAAGTTGTAGATGCTATGGAACAGACAGGAAAACTTATGTCGCCGCTTCTAAAAGAGAGTTCACAGGGCGGTCTGGCGAAGACAAAAACTGCAATTATTTTAGAGAAGAATATTTTAAAATAAAATTATCCTCCCTCTCCTTTGGGAGAGGGCAGGGGTGAGGGCTTATTATTGGAAGATAGGATGGTAGGAGGATAAGCTATTTAATGTAAATGGCTTACCTTCTAAGCTTCCTATCTTCCTACCTTCTGAATTGGCTTGCCCTCCTGCCTTCCTGACATCCATCGGCTTTAATTGCCTGCCTTCTAATTTTTGTGTAATAAGATCCTGAAACAAGTTCAGGATGACAGGAAAATGTTCTGTCATCGCGCACCTGTTGCGCGATCTTTCTTTAACAAATTTTAAATTGGGCAATAAATGCAAAATAACATTAAAGAAAACAGCTTGCCTTCCTGCCCTCTGAACTTCCGGTCTTCTGATAACCAGTCCCTCTCTCTAACTCTCTCCCCAATGGGGCGAGAGTACAAAAAGGAGTTCCCCTCCCTTGAGGGGAGGGGAAGTAAAGGGGTGGGTGAAAGCAAGCCCTCACCCCATCCCTCTCCCATAGGAGAGGGAGTATTTAGAACGTAGGGTGGGATAAGCGCAAGCGTTCCCGCCATATACCTATTAAAAAATTAACAAAATTAAAATCCATATTGAAAAAAAATCAAAAATATGTTAAAATAAAAAAGTAACAGAAAAATTAAGGAGTGGAAGTTATGTTAAAAAATGTTAAGAAACTCGGGGGGGGGGCACTCTAAGCACTCCTGACGGGCATTTCGGGCAATCAG
>CALURE010000149.1 GCA_944323095.1 Candidatus Gastranaerophilales bacterium | reverse complement strand
ATTGTTTTAACAGGCATGATAATCGGAATACCGCCTGCAATTGCCGCTTCATAAAGAATTACTTTATTATATTTTTCGGCTATTGCAAAAATTTCTTCACCGCGCTTGGCGAGAAGTTCTTTGTTTGCGGTAACAATATGTTTTCCGTTTTTCAGCGCTTCTGCAATCAATTCAAACGCAGGCTCTACTCCTCCGATAAGCTCCACAACTATATCAATATCGGGATTTTGAACAACTTCAAAAGGATTATCCGTAAGCAGAGTGCTGTCAAGTCCTTCAATATTGCGCGGTTTATTAATATTTTTAACCGCAATCTTTGCGATTTCTATATTATCAAAGTTTTTTAAAGTTTTAAAAACCCCTGAACCGACTGTCCCAAGTCCTATAAGTCCGATTTTTATTTTCTTTTCCATACTCTGATAATAACATAAATATTAAATTTCCGAAAATTTTTTTACATTTAAAAAGAACCGGTATTAAATTCCGGTTCTTTCAATGCAATCAATTGCTTTAACACTCTTTATAACCTTGCCGTCTGCAATATCAATATTCAGTTGTTCCGGCTCGCCTTTTTTGTCATACCTTTGAATTTCAGTATGAATTTCATCCGGAAAACTTTTTGTTGACTTCATACTTTTTTCAACAGTACTGTTTGAATTTCTGCTTATAACATTATAATTTGAAACATACCATTGTGTAGGTATAAAATTTGTTTTGTTATAGGTTATTTCAAGAGTTTTAGGCTTGTTCACCGGAATTTCAATAATCCTTTTCAATGTATTTCCGTTATCAGCATAATGTTCTGATACTAAATTTTTCAACAAACTTTGGGGTTTAAATCCGATTTTCATAAATTATATCCTTTCAAAACAGGGGTAGTGTAAATTACACACTTATTGTACATCAATATATTTTTTTGTAAAGATTAACATTTATAAACTTCCAGCCGATGAAACTAATAAAAAAATTTTGGCGGGAACGCTTCGCTTATCCCGCCCTACAGCCTGTGTCATCCCGAACTTGTTTCAGAATTTAACTGTTATTAAGTCCTAATTTCCCTCTACAAAAATTTACATTACATACCGCATTAAAATATAAATGGTATAATTATTTTAAAGATAAAAAAGAGGGATAGTGTATGAAAAATAATAACAAACCTGTTGTAAATTTAATCTCAAAACCTGAAAACATGCTAAAAACAGTATATACAGCCTGCAGGACATGTTACAGTGCGGATTATCCTATAAATATTTACAACAGCACAGACGATAAAGATAAAATGCTTAAACTCATAGAAAGAGTAATTTCTTCAGGTCATTACTCTACAATAGAGCATATTCAGGTGAGTTTTGCAATTTCAAATGTGTCACGGGCATGCACCCATCAGCTTGTAAGGCACAGGCACATGTCTTTTTCACAAAAATCTCAGAGGTATGTAAAAGAAAAAGGCCAGTTTGATTACATAATTCCGCCGACAATTGAAAACAATCCCGAATTAAAAGAAAAATTCATCGAATTTATGGAAAAAATTTCACAACAGTATCAGGAATTTGTTGATGCGGGAATTCCGGCGGAAGATGCAAGATTTGTACTCCCCAATGCCGCATCAAGCTCGCTTGTTGCAAGTTTAAACTTAAGGGAAATGATTCACCTTGCGAATTTAAGGCTCTGTACTCGTGCACAATATGAAATCAGAACACTTGTAAAAATGATGTGCGATGAACTTTTAAAAGAAGAACCGTGGTTAAAACCTTATCTTGTTCCAAAATGTGAACGTCTTGGATTTTGTGATGAGGACAAATCATGCGGCCGTAAACTAAAGTTTGAGGAGCTTGTTTCAAAAACGTGTGTCTAAGTTTGATGGAATTTATTTTTAATCCTATTATTATTTCTGTCATATTACTTTGCATTTTATGTTTATGCAGGGTAAATGTTTTGCTGGCTCTAATTGTTTCGGCGATTGTTGCCGGAAAAATCGCAGGAATGCATGCCGCACAGATTATGGATTTATTTATAAACGGTATGGGACAAAACAGCGAAACGGCATTAAGTTATATTTTGCTGGGAACTTTTGCCGCTGCCATGGCACATACAGGGCTTGCGGATATTCTTGCAAAAAGAATTATATTGCTTATAAAAAATAATAAATTTATACTGCTTTTGATTTTAACGCTACTGGCATGTGCATCGCAGAATTTAATACCTGTTCATATTGCCTTTATTCCGGTTATAATTCCGCCGTTAATCTCTGTCATGAATAAATTAAATCTTGACAGACGTTCAGTTGCCTGTGCTCTTGCATTCGGACTTGTAACTCCTTATATCGTATTTCCTGCAGGGTTTGGACTTATTTTTCAAAGATTGCTTGCAGACAATATGACATCAAACGGGATGAAAGTTACGGTTACTGATGTGTGGCATTCTGTGTGGATTTTGGGGCTAGGGCTATTGTGCGGGCTTTTATGGGCTATTTTTATATCGTATAGAAAACCCAGAGAATATGAAAATATCAAATTCAGAGAAGAAAGACGACGATCGCTGAGATTTACAGGAAGCCATTATATAACCCTTCTTGCAGCCGTTGCAACTCTTGCGGTTCAATTATGGACGAAATCACTGCCGCTCGGCGCCTTAATCGGTTTAACAATAATTTTCGGCACACGCGCAATTAATCCTGAAAAAATGGATACACTCATTAATGAAGGAATAGGACTGATGGGATATGTTGCTTTTGTAATGCTTGTCGCTGCAGGTTTTGCAGGAGTACTGAAAGCTACAAACGGCATAGACACTCTTGTTAATGCGTTGGTACCTTTTATGATGGGGTCAAAGCTTCTTGCATCTTTTTTAATGCTCGTTGTAGGTTTGTTTATAACAATAGGAATCGGCACATCCTTTGGAACTATTCCGATTTTAGCAGTTTTATTTGTTCCTATATTTATTCATTTAGGCTTTAACCCGATGGAAGCAATTGCAGTATTCGCATCAGCAGCAGCTCTGGGAGATGCCGGTTCGCCCGCATCAGGAACAACTCTTGGGCCTACGGCGGGTTTGAATGTAGACGGGCAGCACGACCATATTAAAGATACCTGTATCCCAACATTTTTGCATTACAATATACCGCTGTTTATTTTCGCATTGATTGCCATAATAATTTTCTAAATAAAATTTTTAGTAATAATTCTTATAATAAGTTATAACAAAAAAGGGGCATGCCCCTTTTTTGTTAATAAATGCCGTTTGAATAAGGACCAATTGCCATTATTTTATTAATATCAGGGAAATGAACAATTTCAGTTTTTTCATTTCTGCCAAAATCAAGATAAATTAATTTATCTGTTTTAGATGTATTTCTAATGACATGTGCCCCTTCTTCTCCTGTCGGAAATGCAATTAAATCTCCGGCTTTTAAATTAATTTCACCTTTTATTGTTCTTACAGATGCCTCACCGCTTATAATATAAAAAGCTTCTTCATCTACTTCATGCCAGTGATAACCGTAAGCAAAATTTTCCGGTTCCACTTCAACAAAATCAATATGCATTCTTTCCGGTGTCACAGCATGCTTAACGGAAAATTTATTTCCATTTTGTTCATTAATTTCTTCTTCAGTATTGTGAATATTTTTAACTATAATTTCCTTCATAAATTTCTCCTTATAAATAAATTAAACCTGTATTGCAATACTAGATTTATTATAATAACCGGTTAAAATATTGTAAAGAAGGCACTTTCCAGTATTATAGTCACCAATAAGTAACAAATAAATTTACTACACAGATAAGCCTCCGCCCTCAGCTCACTCGCGCCTAACGCGCGAAATGCGTTCTCATCGCTGCCGGAAATTTAAAGAATAAATTAATAAAAAGTATGGTGGCCCCGGCGCGATTCGAACGCGCGATCTTCGGTTTAGGAAACCGCTGCTCTATCCTGCTGAGCTACGAAGCC
>CALURE010000148.1 GCA_944323095.1 Candidatus Gastranaerophilales bacterium | reverse complement strand
AAGATTAATAATATAATAAAAATAAAATTTTACATTAGTTAATAGTTATTTTTTATTAACAATTTTTAACATGAATTATAAATTATAACAATAAATTTAAACAAAAATACTTTATATATATACGGGGAAATAAAAAATGTATTTTTGCAACTGGGGATTTAACAATTTTTATATGAATAACTTTATGCCTATGCCATTTTGGGGAGGCTGCGGAGGGTATGCATTTAATACCGGCTTCAAATTAGGAATTTTTAATTCTTTGATAAATTTCATGAACCCGCAAATGAGCTTATTTTCATCCCCTCAAAACTTTGTAATGCCAATGTTTAACCCGTATAATAACATTTTTACAATGCCGGCTTATAATACTCTTGCATATAATTTCAGCCTGCCGTCATTAATATCTCAGATTGAAGTTCTTAATAACTATACGGCTAAACTTTCATCAAATATTAAAGAACACAGATTTAACACACTCGTAAACAAAAAACAAAATCCGGAACCGGAATTAGAAATAACTCCTGCTAAAAAAAACACGGTAAAAACACCTGAAGTCCAAACTCAAACTGTCAATACCAAAAAAGTTCTTCAAAAAACGGAAATAGTTAGTCTTGCATGTGATATAGCCAGAAAATACAATGTAGATGAAAGGCTTATTCTCGCAATGATTGACAAAGAATCAAGATTTAATCCGAATGCGGTATCACAAGCCGGAGCACAGGGGCTTATGCAGCTTATGCCTGCAACCGCAAAAGGTCTCGGAGTTAAAAATCCTTTAGATCCTGCACAGAATATTGACGGCGGTGTAAGATATATTAAATCGATGCTGGAGAGATATAACGGGAATGTGAAACTTGCTCTTGCTGCTTATAATGCAGGTCCTGGTAATGTTGATAAATATAACGGGATACCTCCGTTTAAAGAAACCCAGAATTATGTAAATGAAATCTACAATAATTACAAAAATTATACAATTGCTTAATTAAACTAAATATTCCATTGATGTTCCTTAATGTTTCATGTATGTTCATGAAATATAATAAGATTTGCGGAAAGGCTTTGAAATGGATAAGGGATACATTGAAAACGGTTTTATAGTTGATGTAAGCAACGCTCACAAGACTTCTGAAATTATTTACGAACTGAGCAGGGTTTTAGATTTACCTGATGCGCAGAGTAAAAAAGTATGTCTGAAACTCGGTTCTGTAGATTTAACAACTACAGAATTGACAAGCATCAAAGCCCTTGTAGAATCAATGAATTCTGAAATTGAATTTATTACAACAACATCTGATTATACGGCAAAATCCGCAGAAGAATTGGAAATTAAAGTTTCCGAACTGGAAAATAAAGTCCCTACACCGGAATTTAATGCTGATCAGGAAAAAGTAAATCAGGAACTGGAAAAAGCCCTAGACAAAATTTTCGGTGATGAAAGCACTGAAATCAAAACTTTTGCTCAGGAAGAAGATTTGAAAAAATTACAAAAAGATGCACCGGCAGCTCCTGTTAAACCGCTTGATGAAATAAGCAGAGAATCTGATGTTTCAAAAAATTTAATGGAAACTATTGATACACAGGCAGTTGAACCTGAAAAAGGCGATATTAAAACAGATAATAATGAAAATACCATAAAAACTTCTGCTGCAATAGAAACACCTGATTTCAACCCCGCAGAAGAATTAAAAGATTTTAACAGCGAACTTGAAAACGCAAACAAAATTGAAGGGGAAGATATTGAAGATATAGACTACAATCTTGATGATTTAAGAAAATCATTGAGAGAAACCGAGAAACTTCCCACATTGTATATCCAAAGGACATTACGTTCGGGACAGAGTATAACCTCAGACGGAAATATTGTAATTATCGGAGACGCTAATCCCGGCTCTGAAATTATTGCCAGAGGCGACATCACTATCTGGGGAATTTTAGGCGGAATAGCCCATGCCGGTTCTGCCGGAAACAGGTATGCAAAAATCCGCGCCTTAAAAATGAATGCTATCCAGTTAAGAATAGCTGATACTTTTGCAAGACGTCCGGATAATATCAATATTCCGTATATCCAAAAAACCGATACATTTATTCCCGAAGAAGCCTGTATATACAAGAAACAAATAATTATACGCAAAATACACGAATCATAAAAAGGAGAAATAATGAGCGGTAGAGTTATCGTAATAACATCCGGAAAAGGCGGTGTAGGCAAAACTACAACTAATGCCAATATCGGAACAGCCCTTGCCAGAGCAGGCAAGAAAGTTGTAATGATCGACACCGATCTGGGATTAAGAAATTTAGATTTATTACTTGGCCTTGAAAACAGAATAGTTTATACAATTGTAGATGTAGTTGAAGAACGATGCAAACTTAAACAGGCTTTAGTAAAAGATAAAAAGAATCCGAATCTGTGCCTTCTTGCTGCAGCGCAGACACGTGACAAAACAGCTGTAACAGAAGAACAGTTGAAAGATATATGCGAACAACTAAAAAAAGATTTCGATTTCATCCTTGTAGATTGCCCTGCCGGTATTGAACAGGGATTTCAAAATGCAGTTGCAGGAGCCTCAGAAGCAATAGTTGTTACAACACCGGAAATGTCAGCTGTTCGTGATGCCGATAGAATTATCGGACTTTTGGAAGCAAAAGAAGAAATCAAATCATATAAATTATTATTGAACAGAGTTCGTCCTAACCTTATCAAATCAAATGATATGATGAGCGTAGATGATGTTGTTGAAATACTTTCAGCAGATTTGATAGGTATAATTCCGGAAGATACAGGAATTATTACTTCCACAAATAAAGGCGAACCTATTGTAAACGATGAAAAATCTCTTGCCGGTAAAGCTTACAACAATGTTGCAAGAAGAATTATAGGCGAAGATGTTCCGTTTTTAAATTTAGAAGAACCACAGGGTGTTATGGCTAAAATTAAAAAGTTCTTCTCCGGTTTAACAGGAAAGGAGAAGTAAAATGATTTTAGCAAATTTATATAACAAAGTTTTAGGCTTTTTCCGCCAGACAGAAAAAGAAGCCGGAGAATCATCAAAAGATACGGCCTGTAATAGATTACGTGTTGTTTTAATGCAGGACAGGACAAATCTTACACCTGAACTTATGGAACGTATGAGACGCGAGATGATTGACCTTCTTTCAAAATACGTTGAAATGGACAAAGAAGCACTTGAACTTAACCTTGAACAGGACGGAGATCAGGTTGCATTGATGCTTTCAATCCCTGTTATCAGAGCAAAAGATGAAGATGAAATAAAAGCAGCGCTTGAAGCTGAAGATAAAGCAAAAGAAGAAACTGAAGAATGTTCTCAGGAAAATGAAACTGATGAAACAGGAGATTCAGATGAGGAAGAAAATAGTTCAGAAGATGACATAAATGAATCTGAAACTGTAGAAACATCAGAAGATGAAAACGAACAAACAGAAGATGACACTAAAACAAAAAAAGAACCTTAAAAAGGTTCTTTTTTGTTATACTTCTATAAAATTAGAAGGATCAGATTGAAGTCTGATTTGAGGCCGTGAACCGTCTTCATATGTAAAGTAAGTTGCCAAAGGTGTGATATTTCCCTCAATTAAATCCGATATTTTGTGAATAAAATAGTTATTTCCCGGCACCTGTCCGCCAGATGTAGTTTTTGATACAATATATTCACCGCCGATAATGCGTCCGCCTCTGTTTTTGCCGTTAGGAGTTCTCACCAGAGCATACGTGCCATCAGAAATAGCTGCAAGATCTTTACCATTGACAATATCATCGGCTGTAAATGATTCAGGTTTTGGATTATCTGTTTCCAATTGTTCAAAACCTGCCATCAAAAGTTTTACAGCGTTAATCTGCTGTTGCGAATCAAATGAATTCAACCCATCAACAATACTATTTTGTCCGGCAGAAAGTGCTTGAGGATTTTGGGCTGTAACAGAACTTTGCAAAACCTCAGTCTTCTTGCTATCATTTTCTGCTAATACTTGCGTAGATCGGAAGAGCACACG